>NZ_KV917382.1:0-166323 GCF_002019795.1 Bacillus alkalicellulosilyticus
TAAATTGGAGGGTTTTATTCAATATGAATCAATCATTAAGCACTTTCTTAAAAATTGGAATCACTGCGGTTGCTATCGGAATCTTACTTTTTGGTGTTGGGTTCACTTTAATTACAGGTGAAACGACATTCTATAATACACAAATTACTGGTGTTCAAAACGATTTACCTTAAGTTTTAGTTGGTTTTTTCGTTCCACGGTCTCATAAAAAGTTAAATTGGAGGGTTTTATTCAATATGAATCAATCATTAAGCACTTTCTTAAAAATTGGAATCACTGCGGTTGCTATCGGAATCTTACTTTTTGGTGTTGGGTTCACTTTAATTACGGGTGAGACGACATTCTATAATACACAAATTACTGGTGTTCAAAACGATTTACCTTAGGACTGTAATGGGGGGGGAATCTCCCCTCCTTTACAAAGGAGAGAAAAGCTTATGTCAAGTGTATTAGCCAAATGGATGACATTAATTATTGTTGTTAACATTATGTTTGCTCCAATCCTTGCTTACGTTGAAAGTTTGCATCGAGAAGCGGTTGAAACTGTTTTACATGAGGGCGCAAAAAGAGCAGCCATTGTAGGTTACTTTTCAGAAGAAATCATTGAGGATATGCGTCAACAATTAGTAGAACATTATAATTTTGACGAAAATACTATTCAATTTGAAGGTACTCAAACGTTAACTTATAGACACGATTATATTCAAGGAGCCCTTGAAGTTCCAAGAGGAATTATATTTATCATCGATATCTTTAATCAGGGTCCAGATACTATCCGAAAGGATATTCAAATTATGAGTGAGTATTAAACGTGCTAAGAAAGGAAAACGAGCATGTCACACACATTACAAACTATGTTTCTCATACTAGTTTTTGCTGGCATTATGTTTATGCAATTTAATTTAGATTCAGATAGAACAGCAAATAGACAAATCAAAAATGCATTAGAGTTAGCTGTCCATGATGCTGCGCTAGCCCTTGATGAATCACATTTAATCTCAGGGCAAATTGTGTTTGATCAAGGTCGGGCGATGGATAATTTCAAAACTAGTCTCGAAACTTCCTTACGAGTAGAAGCAAGTGGTGAAGGTTTTATATACTCCCCATTAGAAGAATCTCGATATCAAAATGAGATGTATATCGAACATATTGAATTCTTTGATGATAGCAATAGCCTATTTCCTTTTTCCTACAACAACCCTGATTATAATATAATTGAAACTTTACAAGGGCCAGGAGTTGTTGCGGTTCTTACAACTGTAAGTCCTCGTTATTTTAGAGGAAACGGTATGATTATACGTAAAACTGTTGTTTATGAGTATCAGTAATATTGGTGAATAAAAACTTTTTAAACAAAACAAAAAATACTACCCACTAGAACCAAAGTCATGGTATAATATAGAAAATTTAGTCTATTCTGTTCATGGCAATCCACTTTGGATTAGCGGTTTTCTTAGCAAACGAAGTGCTCTTTGGGGCGTGGGTAATGATTACACCGTAGGTGTGTCTATTTACCACATCCAAAAAGCACTTTTTTTTTGCAATGAGAATAGGCAAATACAACTAATGGAGGTAATAATTATGAAAAAATGGGTAATTGTTTTAGGAGTTTCTACAGTATTTCTAGGGGCTTGCGGAACAGGAGAAAAAGGAAAAGAAATTGAGGAAAGTGTAATTAAAGATAACCAGAAGATAGAAGAACCTGTTAGCTATCAATCAGAGAACAACCACCATGAAATCTACGCTATTGAAGGAACTCGTTTACTAGAAGCAAAAAGAGAGCGAAGAGAAGAAATACAAAAACAACTAGAGGAAAAAGAAGAAAAACATGTTGTTGTTACCGATGATGATACTGGAAAAGATGATGTTGAAACGAAAGAAAATGAAGAGAGACAGATAGCTTCTGCCACTTCATCTACACCATCTAATAATAGTAATTCATCGTCTGACGGTAATAGAAGTAATACTTCTCAGAAACCATCCACTTCTAACAGTTCTAAAAACAACACAGCACCGTCTTCATCTCAACAAAAAAAAGAAGCAACAACAGAGAAAAAGTCTGAACCAAAAGCACCTAAACAGGAGCCAAAAAAAGAGCCTAAGCAAGAACCAAAACCGGAGCCTAAACCAGAACCTTCTATTCCTACCGGTTTCGTATCATCCATTGAAAATGAGATTAATAATTCTGTTTCATATGATGTTCACAGAACTAGTAAATCTTCACAATATAACTCTTTAGTAAAGGACCTTGCATCTGGTAAAGCTACTGTATCTTCAGTTCGAAACACTGTAAGTGCGGAATTTACTGAAGGTGGATTTGTATATCAACCAACCGATGTACAAGTATATACCTTTACTACTCAAAGTGGGGATGCGGGTGATATGATTCGAACAATGCAAAGCAGAGGGTTTCCTGCAAGTACAGCATATAGACGAGCTGCCGTTTACTATAATGCAAATACTAAAACTTATACAGTCGGAGTTATTGGCTTAGGATATTTTAAAATGGAGACTTTTGACTAAACCAAGGAGTTTTGATTATGAGCTTAAAACCTATATACCTAATAATTGCAATAACAATCTCTTTAAGTTTCCCTTTACTTGTACTAATTTTCAGTACAAGTGGGGGAGACCCTTTAACTGAACAGACTAGTTCCATCCATGATTTGCGTTTTTCAGAAAACGTATTTTCTGAGACGGAAATCATCGATGAAGCTCGTTTACTTGGTATTGACCGTATCGATATCCCACATTTTTGCCCTATACCTACTAAATCAGGAATAAACGAATGCTTAATGTATAGTTTCCAAGATTCTTATGGTAAAGGCATTTATCAGGGGGAAAAAGCACATGTATTTAACCATCTCTTATATGAATTTTTACAAGGCGAGAAAAGCAAATCAGATGTGGTGGACCATATATATTCTTTAAGTGGTTGGATTGAAGATGGTACGACCTTTCTTATTCCTGGCTTAAAACAATTTGTAGTAACAGACATTAACATAGACACTCATAAAACGTCTTCGCAATTATCTAATGAAATATGGGCTGAGTTAATGATTAAAGGTTTATTACACGGCTCAGCCTACGAAGAAGTTTTAATAATATATGATGATAAAACAAAAATGAACACGATAGGTATTCTTAGCATTAACTTTATATTTATTGAAGAGGGTTGGGATTAAGATGCAAAGGAAGATTTTCTTCTGTTTCCTTATTTTAATAATTATGTTCTCAAGCTTTCCTAATGGTGTACTATTTTCTTCTAACTCTTCTTCTGTAGAAGCTGCTAGTCAAACAAAAACTATAAGAATTGATAGAGGGACGTATTCAAATACGATGCAATGGGAAAGTTCTAAAATTTATAACTTCCCAAACGCTTCTATTGGTAATTATCCTTCAACTTATGTATTTGAAGAAGGGGGATATAAAGGAACTTTACAAGCAACTAGAATTATACTAACTCCCCTTAATAGACAAACAAACCGGTCAGTCACGTTAACTGATACATGGACGGACTCAACATTTCGCATAGATAAAAACTCCGTTCCTGTTCCAAATACAAGGCAAGTGACACACACAGATAGTGTTACAGGAACAACTATAACAAGAAATCTTCCTAAAAACGGCGAGTTACGTTCTATAGATTCAAGAGTAATCAAAGCTTTTAGTTATAGTTATGGAAGAGGAGATAATTACGATCCTGTAGGTAATACGACACTCGGTTATATGTCCAATAACACTACCACATACTGGGGTGGTACTTTACGCTATTCGAATGCTCCACGCCCACCAAATGACTATTATGGTCCTGATGCGAGTACGTATGGAACTAAAGGGTGGACATTAGAATCCATAGCATGGGATGAATGTTGTGTACGTGATGCGAGAGACTCCCGATATCACCATTTAACGAGAAATGATGGATATCGTTGGCGTTCCGATGCATCTAATGGTAGAAGAACTTATAATCAGTATAGAAAAGGTGTAGTTTTAGCTTACAGCCGTAATGTTACAGGTCACAAGTATCGTCAAAGTTATAGAGGAACTTATAGCTTACCAGATACGGCTACACGATGGAAAGTAGAAGTTGAATACACAGGTACTATACATGGAACAAACTTAAGAGCAAATAGCATAGATATTTTTAATCCTTGGGATGGTCGTTTAATGTCAGGTGATCTCACACAGGGCGTCTCTTATCATGCTAGAGTACAGTATATCAATAATGGAAGTACAAATGTAGGAGCTCATACTGTTGCACTTTATAATGGAAATACTCGTCTGGGGGAAATACGCGTTCCCAATTTACAGTCCGGTAGAACACATCAAGTAACAATACCATTCACACCTACCATAACAAATTCTCATTATGATATGAACCTAAGAGCTGTTGTAGATGACCGAGATGAAATAAAAGAAACCAATGAAAATGATAATGAAACATCAATAAGCAAAAGGGTAAACTTTGTTAACCTAAGGGCAATAAATATAACTATAAGAGATTTAAATTTTCAACCTGTAACAACGGTAACTCCCGGAATGACGTATCGTGCTTATATATTTTTTGCGAATGAAGGGGCTCCAGTAGGTGCACATTTCGTCCATCTTTTAAGTGGAACTAATCGATTACTTGGCTCTCGCCGTATAGGAGGACTTGGGACTGGAGCATCTGGTGAAATTTGGATTGAGTTTACAGCCCCACACGATTCTACAGAATTTATTGGATTTGTAGATGCTATTGATGAAATAGTGGAGTCAAATGAATTCGATAATACAGTCTCAACAACTGGATTAGTCCATACCAGAAATCTAGTGGCAGAATCATTGGAGTTCTTCGATAATGATGGGAACCTTGCAACCACATTAATACAAGGTGAGACCTATGAAGTAAGATATACTCACCGAAATGACAGTCTTGTTGGAACACCTGGAAGGAGAGACTCCTTTCATTCTTATGGTTTTAACACACCAGTGAACATTGATGTTGGGCCAATGCAACCTGGCGAACGAAGAACAGAAAGGTTCTCCTTTACGCCTACTAGAGTTGGTGAAAAAATATCGAGAATTCATATTAACTCTTTCCATGATATAAATGAAACAAATTATAATGACAATACTGCTATAAACGTGACTAATGTTACTCAAATCAATTTAAAGGCACTTAATATAACCCTTACTGATACGGACCATAATCTTGTCAGTACTCTGAGAGTAGACAATGAATATTTAGCTAGAATCACGTATAACAATGAGAGCGATCTTCCAGTTGAAGGGCATACGGTAACTTTATTTGATGGAGAACAAATTATAGGGGAGCATTACGTTGAGTCATTGTTAAATAATAGGGCTCTTACTATCACCATTCCTTTTACGTTATCTGTTGGGGGAAATCGCACATTGACAGCGTTTGTTGATTCTGAGGATGATATTAAAGAGCATAATGAAACGGATAATAAGGTTTCCACTACCAGAACCGTTTTAGATACAAATTTAAAAGCACTTGATATTTATATGACTGACTTAAATAATGAACCAGTTGAATCGTTAGTACGAGATAAAGAATACATTGCCCATATTACGTACTTAAATGATAGCAGCCAAAGTATACCTCAACATACGGTTAGACTAACTGAAGGAAATACAACACTTGTTGAAAGAAGGGAAAATGCCATGATTGCGGGGGCAGAACGTACCATTTCCTACAGGTTTACTGCGAGAAACACGGGAACACACACCTATACCGCAATATTAGATCCTGATGACGAGATCATAGAAAGAACAACCGAGGACAACAGAGTTTCAACTTCATTCCCTGTTCACTATGTAAATCTAAGAGCTGATAATATAAGAATAACAGACTTAAATGATAATAACGTTACTGAGTTGACACAAGGTTTTGAATATCATGCTGTTGTGACCTATACGAATCAAAGTACATTAGAAGTTTTACCTCACTATATATCATTAACTGACAATAGTGGTCAGATTGTTGAAGTACCTGTAGAGGAAATCGCTAGTGGGGAAATGCGTACTGTTAGAATTCCTTTTATAGCAGAGAATAATGGAACGCAAACTTTTATTGCAATGGTCGACTCTAAAGATGATATTGTTGAAGCAAATGAAAATGACAATACGGTTAGTATTAACCGTATTGTGAGACCTGTGAATTTAAGAGCAGATAATATTGAAATAACTGATAAAGATAATAATCCAATTAGTACTCTTGTACAAGGATACGAGTATCATGCTCATGTAACCTATACCAACGAAAGTAATATATCGGTGCCAGAGCATGTTGTGGGAATTTTTGATGAAGGGCATTTGATTGGTGAACTAAGTTCTGCTGCCATGCAAAGAGATGAAACCAAGACCATTGTTGTACCTTTTATTGCTGAATATAATGGAGAACGAACAATTTGGGCATTCGTTGATATTTACGATGAGATAGTTGAGTCAACATTATTAGATAATGAAGTGAGTACAAATAAAATCATCAATTTTGTAAATCTAAAGGCAACGGATATTATCATTACTGATATGAATGACAATGAAATGTCTACTTTAGTTCAGGGAATTCAGTATAGGGCTCATGTATCCTATGAGAACGAAAGCGACATTCCGGTTCCTTCACATCATGTCTCCATTTCGTCTGATAACTCTCAATTACATGAAAGAGCAGTAACTTCAATGGAACGAGGTCAAACGCGAACAACGACCTTCACCTTTACTGCAAGCGAAAGAGGGACCGTTGTTTTTTCCGGTATGACCGACTCAAGAGATATGGTCCAGGAGACAGATGAAACGGATAATGAAGTATTTGTAACCAAAGATGTCCATTTCGTTAATTTGAAGGCTGAAGACATAGTAATAACTGATATGAATAATGTCCCAACTGACACATTAGTACACAATATTGAGTATGTAGCACATATAACTTATAAGAACGAAAGTGAAATTTCAGTTCCAGCACATTACATTTCTCTACATGAAAATGGGAACGAACTTAACGATATTTCTGTCGGACAAATAAGTGCTGGACAATCCAGAACGGTTGAAATACCATTTCTAGCGACTCAACACGGAGAAAGAACATTCACAGGCATAGTTGATTCGAGAGACCAAATAATCGAAACGGATGAGACTGACAATGAGGTTTCAACAACTGTTTCTGTTAATATTGTAAACTTAGTTGCTGAGTCTATCGATTTCATCAATGAAACTAATGAAATTCAATCTCATTTAGTAAAAGGGGAAAGTTATTATGCTCGTATTACCTATCTAAACGATAGTGAAATTGATGTTCCGAGTCATCACGTTTCATTATCTGAACAAGGACAACAAATAAATGAAGTAGAAGCAGCGCCAATGAGAAGTGGTGAACGACAAACTGTTTTAGTAGAATTTACAGCTGAACATGCTGGAGCAAATCGTCTGTTTGAAGGATTCGTTGACAGTAGAGATGTAATAGTAGAAACGGATGAAACGGATAATACGATTTCACAAGGTATGTTAGTCAATACAAGGCCAGATATATCGATGTCTTATTTGCCAGTTCCCGTTTATCAAGGGGACGAGGTCACCATAATTATGATTCCAACCGATGAAGATGGCCATCTACTAGATGTAGAGCTAATTATGGAGAAAGGGGACTCAGACCCAGAAATCGTATATACAGCTGAGAATATCACAAGTGGTACAGAATTAGAGTATGTCATACCAAACATTGATTTAGATAGGTACACCTTTACTAGTAGGGTAAGAGACGAACTTGGAGAAGAGGCAGAAGTTAGTCTTACATTTGACGTCTTACCTCTTACAATAGAAGGTGCCGTTACCCACACAGAAGAGTGGGAAGAGATTCATGAAAAAAATGGAAACTTACCACATCAATTTTATTCTGGAGAACCATTCATATTAGATGCCACCCTTACAGATTATCCAATAAATTACGTTAAGGTTACATTTATGGGTGAGCAACAAAGAGGTACTATTAAAGAAATATCAACTTACCTAGAGGAAATATCTTCAATATCATATGTAGGTGATATTTTTGATGAAACTCTTATTGAAGGAGATACTTCTCTCAAGAATGGTGATGTTACTTTTGAGTTTGAAGTAGAGTATGCTAATGGTTTTGTTGCGACAGACATTGTAATAGTAGAAATTATCGGTAGGTTACATGATGCATTTAGATTTAGACAAACATTTTAATGTCATTGAAACTCCTCTTACTAGAGGAGTTTTTTTTCCAAAAAAATAGTTTACATACCTTATAATGAAACCTATAATCATTATAACGAACACTATATTGATTGAAATGTCACTTATAGACTGTAGACAGTTTCTGTCATTTCCTTATAAAATAATTAAATGGAAACTATAAATATAAAATTACTATTTGGGAATAACGTTAAAAAATATAGGAAACTTTTGGGTTTAACACAAGAACAACTTGCAATTCAAACGGGTCTTCATAGAACTTATATTAGTGAGGTTGAAAGAGGACTTAGAAATGTTTCACTTGAAAATATTTATATCTTATCTAAAGCTTTAGAAATTAAAATGTCTGATTTACTAACTTTTGATTAACTTCTTCTCTAAGATTATACTCCAACAGGTTACAGTATATTTTATACAAAAACCTGTTTTTGTTTTCTTTGTCTAATATTATATTTATCTTTATCAATCACACATGGTTTTATAATCTGTTTTTAGGGTAATTATTTATATTTGTATTATTTTTTGTATTTATCTAAGAATTCTACAATATTAAAAAGATATCTATACTATCATATTGTTTATATAGAACATATACTTTTATAATTCTTAGTATATTTTTTAATTATATATTTATTTTTGTTATTAATATTTTAAAACTTGTAGAAATTCTATATTTGGAGTGTGAAATATGCCTAATTCTTTGAAATTAAATGAAGTCGAAACAGAATATTACTTTAGAAGAACCTACTTTTTAATTGACTCAGACACTTATGGTGAACTTGTTTCTTTGGCAGAGGAAAAAAAAGAAATTTATAAAGATAAAGTTAAGATTGATTGTGATTTTATTGGTGAAGGTCTCAGAGAAGTAAGATTATCTGATAATGATCTTTCAAATGAAATAAGAAAGAATGAAATCCTTAGAGAAGAATTTAAAATTAATCATTCTAGTTTTTTAACTTTAGAGGAAAAATATAAGGAAAGATTATTTGATATAACTGGTGACATTATAAATAAATTGAACCTGAATTAAGTTGAGTTCTCCTAGGTAGTTTGCTATAATCTAGGTAGATTTACTTTTGTTTCAACTTATTTTGCAGCCTTTTATGGCTAGCGGGTTTAATTAAACGTTGAAGTCTTTGGACTTGGTAGTTACACAACTAGTGTGCTTCCTAGACCAAAGGCTTTTTTTGCGTTTTGAGGAGGTGTGGAATTAATTTAGTAGGTTAGAAAACTTTAAAGAGGGGATGAGTACAAATGCAAAAGGATGGTACCTTGGAATCACAAAACATGTACAAAATTACATGTTTTGCTGCAATAACTGAGGAAAAATTAAGTAATGCATTAAGAGCCTTACGGTTTAAAAAGACTAAAGAAGGGTATGAATGGCAATTAGACTCCGCTATATTTAAAATAATTCCTTTTGAGAATCAACCTAGAGGTAAAACTAAAGGTTTTAGAGTTTATTTCAATGGTTCTATTGAAGGCGGAATTTATCTATTGGATACGTCTTTAGGATGGCTATCACCTAGTATTACTGGAGTAGAATATGACATGTTCCTTGAGTATTTCGATAATCGAGAGTGGGTAAAGAATTTATGTTCTAGACCGAATTATAAAACTCTTGATACAAGAGGAATTTTTCGTAAAGGGCCTGTAGGAGTAGTTGTTTCTTATGAACACCTTAACCTACAAATAAGGGCTTCCAAAGGGAAACAGTTAAAAATATTAGATTGTCTCAGAGAGGTCGAAAAAGTACGGGAAGAATTACAACCTGTATATTTCGACCTCTTTTCATGTTTGGGAACGGAGGTAGCGATATGATTTTTGACTTTTATACCAAGCAATCAAAATTCACCATTACAAACTCTTGTATCATCAAGGATGGTGAAGTCATTGCTGACGGATGTATATTCTTACAATAAATTTGTTTCGGATATCCCGCTTACATCGTTGTGCAAGGAGAAAATCCTTATCATCCACCAATATGTATAAGAACTAGTGAAATCATATCCATACTACCTGAACATCATTTTTTTGATGGTATGCACCAACCTCGGAAACAACCTTATGAAAAGATTAAACAAGGAGATGACGCATGTGTTGGATAAACAATCTGCAAAAATCTATCGAAAAATGGTTTCTGCCAATTCAGAATATGAAGCGTTTCGCATTGCAGAACGATTAAGTCCTGACTTGGCTAAACGAGTCCTATTAGCCTTTATCATGAATAATAAATCTTTAAGAGATACCTCAAAATAAATATCCCCTTTCCTAGTGAGGGAGAAGAATGAATGCTCCCAATATGCTAGGTAGGGAGCCTATTTATTAGGAGGAATGAATGATGATGAAAGATTGTCAGAGTTGTAAATTTAATAACCAATTACCAGAGTTTGAATTAAAACGTTGTAAGAAATGTTCCCGGACAGACCGCACTCTATTTGAACCTATTCCAGGTGCTGCAGATATTATGGAGAGCATTATAGATAATGGAATGTATCCTTCCTATTCCAGAGCGAAGAAGGAAGATGAGGGTATCAAAAAAGCGATGGAAAACCGGCTAAAACATTCTGAAGTCAGACGCCATGAATTAAAGAATACTAATCTTGTAGCAAAATTTGTACCTAAAAAGATTAGTAAAGTGGACCATCAAGGTTTAAATGAATTTCTTGATGATATGGGTCTACTTCAATTTATTGCAACGTTTGACTCAGCAAAAATAAAAAAAGATACGCTTTTACAACAGCAACTAATCGCTTATCAATTAGAGCCTACTTACTTCGTGAAACCAAATTTCAATAAGGCTGGAAATGAAAAAAATGCATTTTCATATGTAGAAGACGACTCAATGTCTTTAGAAGACTTAGCACAAACTCTAGTTCAAATAAAATCTAGGTTAGATAGCTATAAAAGTAATTATGAAAAAGCAAAAAAACAGATGATATTATGTCCTGAACTTCTTAAAAAAAAGAAAGTTTCTCACAAATATGGTTCTGTTAGTTTACTTGAGAACAACCCTGTATACGATATCCAAGCTATCTATGAAGAATTAGGTTCCGAATTTCTCATTCAATATGGAAAAGCTGATAGTTCTTTATTAGCTAAATATATTGAAAAAGGTTATTTTCCAAAATCTGCTATTGAGAAGTTTAAAACTGTCATTGATATTCGATTAGATTTTGTAGTCATGGATTTGGATACCGAGAGAAAAAATTTCGAAATATTACACTCAAAAACAATGAAAGCAGCAAGAAACTACGTCGGAGCTTAAGAGTAGTGGATTATGCACTTTAATCGGAGAGAGAGGTAAAGGATATGAATTATTTAACGAAACGAAGGAAGATGATCCGTCTTGCGGAGGTAATGAATTCATTAAGAAACAGTATGGAGCGATATTATGGTGTCAAGGGACTTGATTTTTCTTCTCTTAACTCTGTTATAAGCGATATTGCCAATCTTACCTATTACAGAAAATCAGATGATACTAAGAAAAAGGATGCTAATGGAGTCGTTTATCAGGCTTTTATTGACTTGGCTATGGTAACGATTCGTAACTTTTTTTCTGCCCAAGTGACATTCCCATTAAAACCCGTTTTGGATAATAATGGTACTTCTATTGATTCTATTGACCATTATTTTTATGAACATGTATATACCTTTATTCATGCTCCTGAAACGGACCATTTTGAATCTGGAAGTTTATTTACTTGTGTTTTATCTGATGAAGAAGGGAACCAATATAGCGTTCGTAAATTGTCAGATGAGAAAACGACTCACATATATGGAATGGTTGTTGAAATAAGTGACACTTCCTATGTGATAAGTGATCTATTAAAATCTTTTAATTGTGGAATGTACACGATTAAAAGAGAAGGAGACACGAAAACATATCGTTTTGATATAAGAAACGCATACCATTTTAGATTATCTTGGTATACCCACGATGACGAACATCCATTGTTGGACAATAATCTTGGGATAACAAGAATCAATGAAAGCGACATAGGTATAGAACCAGCCTGTTACTCTTGTGGTGATGGTGGGTGTCTTTCCTGTCACCCAGAATGGTTTGTTAGTATATAGGATTTGAGTATTTTATTAAATCAACATGAAGAAAAAGGCTAATATATCATTAGCCTTTTTCTCGTAGTTTAAGGAGGATATTAAATGAAAATTAGACCTGATAGTTTAAAGTGGGTTCACCAATATGCTCTCTATCTTAATGGTTTATATAATGAGTTAGCTTTGTATCAAGAAATAGAGGGTTTAACTTACCAGCAGGCAATCGACTTAAAATGTTGCATTCAAAAACAACAGAAAATAACCACTATTTACACAGATGGCTTGTACACCATTGTTAAAGAGTAAGGGCTATGAGGAAAGCAAATTTGATAGATTACTTAGCGAAGGAGACAGATAGAATGAAGAATAAAAAACTTAAGGTAAAGAAGATTTATAGAATTTTTGACAGTGTGTTTTTTACCAAAAGAGATGCAAAGGTAATTCAAGAAGGTTGGGAACATAAAGAAAAGATTTATACTTTATGGGCCATTGTTGAACATCCAGCAAAAGAAACGAAGTTAGATGGAATTAACTATGGTATTCCCGTTTCAGAGGTTGACCTATTTGTTAGTAAAGAGGCTGCTATCGAAGAATTAAAAGACATAACTGAAGAGTAATAATAAAAGCCAAAGTTCTCATAATTGAGAATTTTGGCTTTTGAATTATAGGAGGACGAAAATTTTGAGAAAACAAGGACAACTAAAATGGACAGATTTGCACCTTAATTGGACATATAAAATAGTAACCGGTGATAAGCAATTCATAGGAAAGTTAATTTGGGTTCAACCAGGTTTAGATGTTTATGATGAACCAGAATTCTTTCTGTTTAGACTTGGAAACGAAAGTGTTTTTGAGATACACCACTACGAATTTAATGAAATCTATCATCTCATGATGACAAAAATTCCTTGGAATCTGAGAAAAGTGTAAGAGGGTTAATGCTTGAAGAACAGGATTATTCCAAGACAACTTCTTGACCACTCTTCGAATTTATGTAAATTATCTACCAGCCCAACCCTAATCAGAGATAATCTATGTAAATAATAAAGATTCTTTATTGACTAAACAATTGAGAAGTCATACAATAATGTTAACAATGTTGTTGACACGGAGGAGGATTATTATGCTGAATCAATTATTGGATAAGGTATTAGAGGAGCTAGATGGTTTAAAAAGTGGAGAAGAATTTCTGATAAAAGAACTTTTCAAGGGGTATGAATGGAACCGTCTTGAAATTAATGTAAGGAGGAATTTGGGGATATATTTTTTAAATCTAGTCAACACAAATGACGAACTGGGTATTGAAGTATTAGAAAAAACCTCTTCAAATCAACAAAAATATAAAAAGTTGTAATGCAAGGGTTAAAGTTGTCAACAAATGCTTTAACTCAGAATAGATGAGAAATAATATCAGAGGTGTGCGATAAATTGGAGAATATTTCAGATAGTATTTTTACAAATAAAGAAACTGGTTATTGGGATTTTAAAAATGTATATTCCATAGGTATTCACAAAATTGTTGACTACCCAGCAACAATGGTACCCGATATGCAATATGAGTTAATCAAGACCTTAATAGAAAATGATAGGACAATTAAAAATATCTTGGACCCATTTCATGGATCTGGCGTTACACTTGTAGAATCAAAATCACAAGGCATTCAACCTATCGGGATCGATATTAATCCTCTAGCACACTTAATTACAAAAGTTAAGCTAGAAGGGGTTAATAAAATTGAATTAAAAAAATGCACTTCAAAAATTACTATTAAATTAAAAGAAAAAAATCTTCATTTTAGAGAACATTATTTTAAGAATATTCATAAATGGTTTCGCCCAGATATCATAATTGATTTGAGCAAATTGAAATATGTAATTGAGTCTATTGAAGTTGCAAATGTAAGAAGATATTACTGGGTTTGTCTAATAAATGTAATAAAAAAATACAGTAATACTAGGAATACTACATTTAAACTACATATAAAAAGTCAAGATGATATCTCTAGCCTAAAAAATAACGTAATTAACGATTTCCTTAGAGCGGTAAACACAAATTTTAAATTCCTGCCTGATTATTCCAGAAAAAACAAGTATGAGCTAATGTTAGGTGATTCCATAGAAATCTTAAAAAAGTATACAGATGAATCTTTTGATTTAATATGTACATCACCACCTTATGGAGATAATGCAACGACTGTAACTTATGGGCAATATTCTATTTTGCCCATTTATTGGATAAAACACAAAGACATGGGTATAAAGAAGTGTGCTTTGAAATTAATTGAAACATACTCGAGTATTGATTCTTTCAGTCTAGGCGGAAAAAAGAAAAGTGAAGAAATTGTAGAATCACAAATACTATTAGATTATCTAAAATCAATTAATGAATCAAAACAAAAAAAAGTAATTAATTTTTTCTTGGACTATAGTGAATGCCTCAATGAACTTACCCGCGTTTTACGATATAACAAATGTATTGTTATTACATTAGGGAATCGAAGGGTAGATAATAAGCAAGTTCCCTTGGTAGAATTCACAAAACATTATTTGCAATCAAGAGGGTTTATAATTATTGCAGACTTGGAAAGAGAAATTCCTTACAAACGTATGCCCAAAAAAGTATCGAGAGTGGCAGATAGCGCTGTCGATTCAATGAATCAAGAACATGTATTAATAGCAAAAAAGATGGGGTGATATTTTGAAGAAAACTAAATTGTCTATGGACTCTAGAATAATTAGTCATCTCGGTGAAGCATTAATTTCGGATGAAAAAATTGCACTTTTAGAATTAATTAAAAATTCCTCTGACGCAGACTCTTTAAATTGTAATATCGAAATTGATACGCATTTCCAATCTCAACATGGATTTGGTCGAATAATTCTAGAGGATAACGGGAACGGAATGAATCCATTTATTATTGAAAATGCTTTTTTAAGAATAGCATCTTCATTTAAAATAAGACAGCAAAAAATATCACCAATATATAAAAGATTAGCGTTAGGTAGCAAAGGAATTGGCCGATTATCTCTTAATCAATTAGGAAGTTATGTTGAAGTTGAAACAAAGTTAAATACAGAAATATTTGATTATGTAACTAATCTTAAAGAATATTTTGGAACAGATGATATCACAGCTTTGATAAAAGAAAATGAGAATAAATATTTTAAATTTAGCATCAATTGGTTAGATTTTAATAATTCTATTAAATTGGAAGATATAGATATTGAAATTCAAGAATACGATTCAACAAACAAGTTATTCTGCAAAAAAACACATGGGACTAAGATAACTGTGTATGGCTTAAAAGGAATCTCTTTTTGGGAACATAAAAACACAAAAAAAGAACTAGAAAAAGATGTATTATCATTCATTAATCCTTTTTTATCTGAAAAGTTTAACTTCAAAGTGAAGATTGATTTAAATAAAGAAATATTTAGGAATGATTTATATGATAAAAAAAGGCTAAAGAATATTAGTGATGTAACAACCTCATTTTGGTACTTTTCTACAGAAAAAAGATTAAAGATACATGTTAAAAGGAACCCACAATACATTAAATTTTTAATTGATAAACTATTAGAAAGAATGGACATTGCGGAATTTGAGCTAGTCAATTCCAATATAGATTACCAACATTTTTATGACGAATTTTGCGAAGACAATATTGAATTTTTACTTAATAGAGATTCAATGAACAAAAAAATTCCTGAAGCTAAAATAAATGTCTTATTCGTAAATGAAGATAATGAATTTCTGTTACCTGGAGATTTTGAAGGTAAGTTTTATGGATTCAATAGAGATTCAAAGAATACTGTACCAAAAACTGAAATTAAGAACCTCTTAGATAACATTTCTGGTGTAAAAATGTACCGAAACAACTTTAGGGTATTCCCTTATGGAGAGAAAGATTGGTTAGAATTGGGGAAAAAAAGTCAAATGCAGATTAACAATATTTATAGGCCTAGTAATACTACTGGATATGTCTATATTGACGGTGATGAGAATTTAGAAAAACTTAAAGAACTTACAAACAGAGAAGGCCTTATACTAGATGAATACGGGAAAAATTTTCTGTTTATTATGCGCGATATAATAGCTCATTTGGCTGCGGAATTTGATAATAACCTTAGAAAAAATTTAAATATCCCAAAATCAAAAAGAAATGCTTCAAATGTTGATGATGTCCTAGATTTAAAAACTATAAGGTTTATAAAAAAAGAAGATCCTTTTAAAAAGACAACAAATAGTGTGAATTCTGTAAAGAAACACTTTGAAGAAAGGCTAAACAACCTAAAAATTAAAATAACTACTGAAGATGATAAAAAAGAAATCAACAAATTGTCCACACTGGTTGAAGAAAACTTCTCTGTAATAAAAAGTAATCTAAATGAAATTGCCACGGTTAAGGACAAAAGAGTTGTCCAATTCGAATTAGAACAAGAAAATTTAAGAAAATTCTATCCAGTTATTGGTGCTACTATAGTTGCTGAAACATTATCTCATGAAATAATAAGACTATCTAACAATATTAAATATAGCTCTTTACAAATTAGAGGTTTAATTGGGAAAGAGCCTCTAAAAATACAAAATGATTCAATTATCAATAATCTTAATATAATAGACTCTAATACAAAATTTTTAAGTCGTTATGCCTCTTTATTAGATGTGAATTCATATTCTAAAAGACGAAGATATGAAAATGAAGATTTAAAAAATCATGTACAAACAATTTTTTCTGAGAGTCCCTTATTAAATTATAAAGATGAAATTATTGCTTTAAAAATCTCAGGAGAAGGCTTTCAGAGAAAGATAGTTAAGGAAGGATTTAGCATTATTATAGAAAATTTAATAATCAATTCAGTATATTGGTTAGAAAAAATGAATATAAAAAATCCCACAATATATATAGAATTTAATTCAGAAAAACAAAGTATTAAATTTTGGGATAATGGATATGGCATCCACCCAAATATATCCGAAACATTATTTGAACCATTTAGTACCAACAAACCCCATGGTGAGGGAAGAGGTATGGGATTATTCATTGTCAAAGAATTGTTAAAAGAAATTAATGGTGATATCACACTTTTAAAGGACTTAAATGCTTTTAATAATAAATTCATCTTGGAAATTGATTTTGTAGAGGAGTGATCAAAGTGACTTATCAAGGTTTTACAATAGATAGAGTAGTGATGGTCGACGATTCATTTATAACGGAAAGTACATGCCTTAAGGATATTCCTGTAGAAGTAATTGATTCTGCTACTTTTAACGAAGAGTTAACAGATTTTATAGAGTCAGATGAAGAGAATGAAAATAAGACTTTAAATGAGTTTTTCAATGAAGAGGAAATAGACAAGGAATCCCAAAAGGAATTTTTTAATTATCAAAATAAGGAGTATAAACCAATCGAAGATTTTTTTGACAGCTCAGTAAAGGAAAAGTATCTTCCGGAAGAATTTAATGTGGAAAAAATTGAAAATTATAAAAGCCAAGAAGAATCAATTCTTTTTATTCTGGATAAAAAGTTATCTGCAAAAAATTACGAATCTGTGCTCAGAAGAATACTAGAGAATATATCCCAATTGCTGAAAGAAAAAAATAACTGCTTTTTATTTTTATATAGTACTGAAGTTGAAGTTTTTAGTAGTCATTCTGATGTAATACAATATCTTTCGGAAAAATTGGACTTATCATCAGAATGTATTAAGATTTTATCTATGCACCTCAATTTTGTTGAAAAAGATGCAGGATTAAATGCCGTATTAATTAGTACAGCTATTAGAAAGTCTCAAAAAGCAAATTTTCTATATTCTTTTTACGCTATTCAAGAAAATACTATGAAATCCATGAACGATAGAATATGGAATATAAACAATAACGAGTTACTGGTTAATTATAATTACTTATCAGAGGGACAACATATAGATGAGATACTATATGATATATATAAATCAAAATTCCAAAGAGAATATGAAACAATTTGGAAAAAAAACTACGACATTTTGGTCAAACCTATAAGGGAATCGATACATTCTTATGTAAGTACTCATTCTATGATGGAATACTACTCCATTAAGTCTAGGATAATTAAAGAATTAAACAATGAATTCCAAAGTGTTAGTGATCTCAGATTTATAAGTCAGAGTGACGATATATCATATGGTGATGTTATTAAAATTGATGATTTACTTTATTTAGTTTTATCACAGCAATGTGATTTAACAGTTAGAGCTAATGGACAGAGAATAAACCAAGAAATATTCTTGTTAGAAGTAGAAAAAATAGAAAATGTTTTGAATGCAAAAAGTATTGATGAAAAAATAAATAAAATTTTATCCCAATATGGGTTGAAAAGAAACCAAATCACACCTATTTTTGAAGAACCAGAATTCAATCACTTAATTGGAAACGAAGATATAATTGAGGAACTTAAAAACAAATATACACAAAAAAAATACACTGTCCAAGAAACTGTTGAAAAAAATCGCTATGAACTTTATAAATATAAAAAGAATGCTGGTGCATATTATATCAATGCGTTTATATTAGATTGTTTATTGCTTCAAAAGAATTCAGGAAGACCAATTGATGTTACAAAAGACATAATTGAATCATCCAGAACAATGAGATTTTCCACAAAGACGCTTCTGTTAAACGGTTTTGGTGAATTCCTTCAAGAATTACAAACTTTACTCGGCCAAATACATGATGAGGAAGTGTTAGGAAAAGTTATGTTTCCAAAATTGAAATGTGAAGTTTTAAGAAATGGACAAGAAGTAGTTGGAGTAAGATATAAAAATATATCAAGGTTAGGTAGACTAAATGTTTTAACTGCAAGTGAAATTCACCAAGAATATTCAAACCACCTTCTACGAGTTGGCAAAAATGAAGCACCTATTCTTTAATAATAGGGTAAGAGTAGGCTTATAAGAATCCTTAAAATGTTGGTTACATCCCTGCTAACTTATTTATAGTATTCTATGATTAATCGTATTTTTTGATAGTTGAAAATATAAAGTTTATATATATAATTCCTTTCCCAAATTTAGATGTAGAAAAATAAATCCCCCTTAGTAATTAGACTAATATTGTTCTAATTACTGCTTTATTTTTCTTTTATAGGAGAACTAACAACGGCTTTATTCTAATATTTTATTGTCATCTTATTCATTTAATAGTATTATAAATGTATATTAGTTTTATTTTAATTTTGTTATGCAACCTTAACTAGGTTAGCGGGATCTGTTATAAAACGTACAGCGTTCTTTGGAGCGATTTTTAAATCATACCATTTTGGGTGATCTATTAATCGAATCTAAAGAGCGCTTTTTTGCGTTTTTATATATAAAAGTTATCTTTAGAAAGGATGGATGGTAAGTATGGCAACACTAGCAGAGTTTTTTGGTAAGACAGATGTAGTAGAGGATTGTAGAAAGTTAGTTCAGAGTAGAGGTTTTGGTGTCAGAGCCCCTCGTATTATCGCTGAACTAAATTTAGGTGACGGGAATAAGCGGTATTTTAGATGTCGTTCTACAAATCGCTCTGAGGCTTTACAGGAAGTTGCAATGGTAGTAGCAGCTATAAAAGAAAAGACAGGTGACCCTGTTCTTTGGAGATTTACCGGAGAAGACTTTTATCGATTCGATTCTACCATTGAACATGAGTCATCTTCATTTGTAGCAAAAACAAAACATAAATTTATGGAGTTCTTTGATTTAGCTTAATACAAGCATGTTGCTTGAGTGGACGTAAACAAATGTAAATAGGCATTTGTTTTTTTTATTTAAAAAAACAATTTGAGAGGATGTTAAAAATGATAAACCGTGTCATTCTTGTTGGGCGCCTGACAAAGGACCCAGAATTACGTTATACGCCAAATGGAGTTGCTGTTGCGAACTTTACCCTTGCGGTTAACAGACCGTTTACAAACCAACAGGGGGATCGTGAAGCAGACTTTATAAATTGTATTATTTGGCGGAAACAAGCTGAAAACGTCGCTCAGTTCCTTACAAAAGGAAGTTTAGCTGGCATTGACGGCAGAATGCAAACTAGAAGCGTGCGCCCATAAGGACACTCAAGAAATCTATGCATAGCAGCATAGTAGGTTAAGACACAAAACCTATTGTCAGCCAACTTATCCGTAAGGGAAACCAACCGGGGAGTGTAGCATGTTGGCAAAGTCATAAGTTGACTAGTTACCAAGTCACGACTGAATGGCGAGACAAAATGATATAAACAAGGATGAAAGCTAAACTGCTTAAACGATAGACTGAGGTGTACCAGTTTGAACCTTAGCGGAAGGTAGCTATAAACGTTATGTAGTCAGGGTAATTACACATAATTGAAGTTGTAATTATAAATGGAAATCGTACTAGCTTCTTACGATATATCAGTGTCTCATGACTAACCATCTTCAATAAGAAGAAAAAGTCGAAAGTCGCATCCGAAATTATATCCTGCTAAGTTCTTGTATGTACTAAATGGGGATTGCCTAAGTTGGAGTGCTATTATTTTCTAATTTAGTAGCTATATCCTTAAGGGACTGAATATCTAATATGGCAACGGAGTCTCCGTAGTAGTCAGAGCTAAGGAAAACTTAGTACACGGCGAAGGGAGACAGTTTATCGGGATTAATACTAAAAAGGAAAGAGTGTGAGACTCATGAGAAATCCTACAACGGTATTAATCAATCTAACTTCCAAAGCGAGTAATAAGAACTATAAATATCAGAAACTGTACAGAAATCTGTATAACAAGGCTTTCTACCTTGAAGCATATCAAAATATTTATGCTACCGAGGGTAATATGACCGCGGGTACAGATGGACAGACAATAGATGGTATGAGTATAGAACGTATAGAGAAAGTTATAGACCTACTTAAATCTGAAGAGTATCAACCAAACCCAGCTAGGAGGACTTACATTCCTAAGAAAAATGGAGGAAAGAGACCTCTAGGGATTCCATCCTTTGAGGACAAGTTGGTTCAAGAAATAGTAAGAAGAATTCTTGAAGCTATATATGAGCCTTCATTTTCCACTAAATCTCACGGTTTCAGACCTAATAGAAGTTGTCATACAGCGTTAAATCAAGTAGAAGGAACATTTACAGCGGTTAGATGGTTTGTTGAAGGAGACATAAAAGGTTTCTTCGATAATATAGACCATCATATTCTAATTAACATCCTAAAAAAGAGAATAGATGATGATAAACTCATTCGTCTATTATGGAAATTCTTAAGGGCAGGATATATTGAGAATTGGAAATATCACAATACATTCAGTGGTACACCACAAGGTGGCATCATCAGTCCAATACTATCTAACATTTATCTAAACGAATTAGATGTATATATGGAAGAGTATAAAAAGAATTTCGACAAAGGAATTAACAGAAAACGTTGTAAAGAATATAGAACCATTATTCAAAGAGCAGACAGACTAAAAGCAAAGTACAAAGACATATGGAGCGACCTAGACGAAATTCAAAAGGAAAAAATACGTGCCGATATTAATGCAATTAAGAAAGAAGCAATGTCCTATCACGCATTTAACCCAATGGATGACGGATATAAAAGAATTCAATATGTCAGATACGCTGATGACTTCATAATCGGGATAATAGGTAGCAAAGAGGACGCTGATACGGTAAAAGAACACCTCACGAAGTTTTTAAGAGATAAGCTGAAACTCGAATTATCTCAAGATAAAACTCTTATCACTCACAGCAGTGATAAAGCGAGGTTCCTTAGTTACGACATAACAATTTCCCGTAGTAATGAAACTAAAACGGATAATAAGGGAATAAAGAGAAGAACCAGAAATCTCAGAGTTAAACTCCTAATGCCAACTGAAAAATGGGTGGATAAACTTAAGAGTATCAAGGCCGTACAAATCAATAATAGAAATGAATGGAAATCCATTCATAGAGCCTATTTAAAGGATAATGATGACCTTGAAATTTTAAGTGTTTATAACGCAGAAATAAGAGGACTCTACGAATACTACAAGATGGCAGTTAACGTATCCAACCTACACAAATTCTTGTATGTAATGAAGTTTAGCATGATGAAGACCTTTGCCAATAAATATAAAAGCAAGGTCTCAATAATGATGAACAAATACAGAATTGGAAAAGGGTTCGGAGTTAAATCTGAAACCAAAAAGGGAGAAAAAGTTAGATACTTTTATCATGAGGGTTTCAAAAGAGTTAAAAAGCCTAATACTAACGCAAAAGTAGATTATAACGAAAATATACTGATGTACAGTTCTACAACTAGCTTAATTGACAGGATAATGGCAGAACAATGCGAATGGTGCGCAAACACGACAGTATCCATCGAAATGCATCACGTCAAAAAGCTAAAAGAACTCAAAGGTAAGAAACGGTGGGAGCAACTCATGATAGCGAGGAAGCGCAAAACTCTCGCATTATGTAAAACCTGCCACAACGACCTGCATTCGGGAAGATTAGATTGATAAATGGAGAGCCGTATACGCTGAGAGGTGTACGTACGGTTCGGAGGAGAGTTCTTGGAAACCTACTTAAAGACAACAAATGAGTTAAGTGACGCATAACACACACTAAACTAATGATGGAATTTAAGTAAGGCGCTGGGTTCTTATCCTACTATGACAATAATGAAGGGAAACGGGTTTTCGTTACTGAGGTTGTAGCTGAAAGTGTACAGTTTCTTGAACCTAAAGCGAATGGAAATAGTACACCACAAGGTAATAACCGAAACAACCCAAATCAAACTGGAAACAATCAAAATAGCAACAACCAAGATATGAGTTCTAATTATGACCCATATGGCGGTGGTTCCATCAACATTTCTGATGATGATTTGCCATTTTAGAAAGTGTTTAAGTGAGTATAATTTATAACTTTTCTGTCCTAAGAGGGGGCAACATATTATCATGTCCTCCTCTTTCAAACAGGACATGAAAAGGTGGAGAAATAAATTGGGATTAGATATTGCGAAACTCAAAATGTTTTATGAAACGGGAGAACTCGTTTTCTTAAAATTCGATGAGCAAAGAGGACATCTTTATAAACTTAGCAATAAAATTTATGCACTAAAAAACGGTGTTGTAAATTGTATCGGAGTTAAAAACTAAATTAAATAATAACCATTATTAGGAGGAATAAATTATGTATTATATCGATGTGAGAAGAGTGTTAACATTAAGTGCTATGGGAGCTCCATTCGTAATGCTGCTTGCACTTGCTATATAAAAAAAAGAGAGTGTTTCAATCATCAATGATTGAACACTCTTTTTTGATATTAAGGAGGAAAAAGTATGGATTATACCACCTTACTATGTATTTCAAGAGAGGGGATTTCCCTTCTGGATGATTCAGGCACTACCCTGAACCAATTCTTTTCTATCATTCTAACAAGTGGAACTACCCGCTTGATTCTTGAAAAGAGTTTATACCCAACAGAGTTATCCATAACTAAAGACAATATCTTGGAGACATTACAAAGTTCCATTCATCAAGAATTCTGGGAAAAAATTAAAATCGATGGAAAACTACTATATAACGGTAGTCTGGTTACATTAGATGAGTTAGGTTATAAAAACATTTGTATATCAGAATATACAGGGGAATTACCATTTTAATAAACTTGGGAGGAATAAATTATGAGTCATATCGGAAACAAACGTGCGACACGTTGACTTATAAGCAACTATGTTGTGAAAAAGTCAGCTCTGAAAACAAAAGAGCTAACTGATATCCTTAGAGATGGAATGAGGGAACTAACCAGCCCTAAACATCTCCACTGATACTCCTACGTGCATACATAATAGCCAAAAATTATGTATGTGCGAAGCTAGGTAAAGTCGGTTGAAGATTATCCCAATGCTTATGTAATGGATAATTGATAGACCGGGTGTCCATAAATTGCTCATGGTGAGAATGTATTAAGATACTGACGAACTTCCGAAGGTACACGTCTAGATCCGAAATGATTAGGAATAATCATACTGTCATAGCAGAGCTTGTGAGGGTTAGTAAGATTGTTTGTTATGAAACCCCTTATTGACGCATAGGGTCAATCCAGCAAGCAGACGTAAAGGAAGCACCTAAAAGTAATATGTAAGGATAAAGGATATTGGAACGTGGAAAGCGATTAGCGTGGAGGGATTGGCACCTGTGAAGCGATTCTGTGGAAAGGATACACACTCTATAACACAGATTAACTAATCGTGAGGGTGGAGACATGGTACTGATGAAACTATGGAAACATAGCCGAGGGAAGGTCTCTAGTCTAGTTATATTATGGTAGTTAATTCTAACGGTAAGCAATTCGGGTAGGATAAAGTAGGTGAAATCCAAAATAAAGGAGAGTAACGGACTTACCAATGACAGACGCAATAAGATATTCAGAGTATTACAATTTGCAACCTGTATTTGATGGATTATATGCAAGGTCATCTGACAATGAGAAATTCCATAACTTAATGGAAATCATTACAGATAGAAACAATATTATCTTAGCGTATAGAACTATAAAATCTAATACAGGGAGTAAAACAAAAGGAACAGATGGACAAACAATAAAGGATTATAAAGTCTTAAACGAAAACGAATATGTTCACCTTATTCAAGGGCGTTTTAAGAATTATAAACCTTCTAGTATTAGAAGAGTGCTTATCCCAAAACAAAATGGGAAAAAGAGACCTCTAGGAATTCCCACTATGGAAGACCGAATAATACAACAAGCAATCAAACAAGTGTTAGAACCCATCTGTGAAGCGAAATTCTTTAAACATTCTTATGGATTCAGACCCAATCGGTCTACTCATCATGCAATCGCCAGAACTCTCAACTTAATTAATGTTGGAAAGTGCCACTTTGTTGTTGATATTGACATTGAAGGATTCTTCGACAATGTTAACCACAACAAATTAATTAACCAACTTTATACATTAGGGGTTAGAGACAAAGAGTTACTTGCAGTCATTAAAAAGATGCTAAAGGCCGAAATCGAAGGAGAAGGAATAGCAAAGAAAGGAGTACCACAAGGAGGAATACTATCTCCTCTACTCTCTAACATTGTGCTAAACGAGTTAGACCAATGGATAGCTGACCAGTGGGAAACATTTGAAATAGAAAACCCCTACAGCAAAGACTCGAACAGATGGAGAGCCCTAAAATCTACAAATCTAAAAGAAGGATTTCTTGTTAGATATGCAGATGACTTTAAGGTACTCACCAAGAACTACGAGACTGCTAAAAGGTGGTTCCATGCTATTAAAAACTTTCTCTGGAAAAGACTTGGGTTAAAAATCTCACCCGAAAAATCAAAAATAACTAACTTACGTAAAATAAAAACGGAATTTCTAGGGTTCTCCATAAGAGCTGTCAAAAAGAATAATAAAAGAGTAGCGCACTCCAATATCAGCGATAAGAAAAAGGAAACCATAATTAGAACTATAAGGGATAAAGTGATAAAACTCAGTTTAAGTGGAAATCCCCGAATAGCTTATGATTATAACCTGTATTTACGAGGGGTACACAACTATTTTAGTGTTGCATCTCATGTCGCCATTGATATGAAAGAGATCGCCTACAGAGTCCACAGAGTTATATGGAATCGTCTCAAAGTAAAGTTTAAGTATGGACATTATAAAGTAAAGGGTTATGAAAAATATAATTATCAAACCTTCAAGGTAAAAGATGTCTGCTTGATACCAATTGGTGCTATTAGAAATAATATCCCCAAACAGTTTAATCAAGATATTACAGATTTCTCTCAGGAAGGTAGGAAAATTAACCAAAAGAGCAATCTAGCCTATAATATGACACGAGCAATTAATCAAATCGCTCGTATTTATATAGAAGGTAGAAGCATACAATACAACGACAATAGGGTATCTAAATTTAACGCGGCAAGGGGAAAATGTCATGTTACCGGCATTAACCTCATACAAAGTATCTCAGACTATCACTGCCATCACATTATCCCCTTAGAACAAGGTGGAACCGATGAATTTAATAACCTAGTTGTATTACACAAATTTGCTCATTACTTGGTCCATGCTACTAGAGACGAAACGATAGACAAATATCTCAAAATACTCAATCTTACCGATAAACAAGTTAAGACACTAAACAAATTGCGAAAGTCATGTAAATTAGAATCTATCAAATGTAATTAGAGGGAACGCCGTATGAGGTGAAAGTCTCACGTACGGTGTGGAGCGGGGGAAAAGGTAGAGATAACATCAAAGCCTTACCTATCGCTACTTAGAAGTGGATTTTTTGCAACACCTATTAGACAGGGAAATTATCTTTCTCAATTGTTAGAAGTACGAGGGGATTGTAGTTTCTTTGATCCTACTTGTGGGGAAGGAGAAATTTTACATCATATTGCGTCTTCACTTCGTACAGAGGAAAGAAACATCACCACCTATGGAGTTGAGTTGGATAAATCAAGAGCATCAAAGGCAAGTGAGGTCCTTACTCATTGTATTAATGCTCCCATTGAGAGTATGGTTGTATCAAACGATGCAGTTTCCATGCTTTTTTTAAATCCACCATACGACTTTAGTATGAAAGGTCTTGGAGATGACCACGCAGAACGAAAAGAGTGGACAGAATTAATCCGTAATGTTCGCTACTTAAAGGAAAATGGGTTGCTGGTTTATATTATTCCAAGTTATAGATTCAGTGATAAAAAGATAGCTAGGTTCCTTGCAACACATTTTGACAATGTGGGCATAGTCCGTTTTACTGATGAAGATTATGATGACTTTAAGCAGTGTATCTTCATTGGTAACAAAAAAAGCGGGAAATTCAAACAGTTCAATGAAAAGCTATATAACTTTTTGCTAGAAATGGAACATGAAGAGTTTGTTACTCAAAAAGTAACACCAATAAACGTTTTACTTGGTAAACACAAATGGAAAGTACCTGCAGGAGCTACTAAACTTAAAACGTTTTATACAAAACTAGAGGATAAAACTAATTTTTATGAGGGCATAAGAAACTCAAAAGGGTTCTCAGCCTTTAAAGAGCGTTCTAAACCAAAGCAACTAGTCATTGGTGGAAACCCTTGTATGCCTATTAACCAAGGTCAGATGGCACTTTTATTAGCTTCAGGAGCGATAAATGGGGAAGTTGGTATAGGGGACAACTATCATTTAGTTCAAGGTTTAGAAATCGTATCTAAAATAAGAGAGGAAGAAGTACGCACACATGATAATGGTTCCAAAACAACCATTATGAAAGAACGTACAAAAAGGGATATTTCAGTTAAGGTCATTAATTCAAACGGGCTAGTTCGTAAACTCGTGTAAATTATTTATCTAAGGAATGTCAGTGTAGAGGAGGAACAGACTTTGTCTGTTCTTTCAGACTGTAGATAAAACGCCTTTGAGAAATGGTTCTCTAAGGCGTTTTTACTATGGTCTGAAGTTTAATTCTTTAAGAATAGATATTTTTATATTTATAATTGAAACTTGTTTTAGATTAGCAGAAATTCCTTTTCCTAACAAAACATTGGGATAAATTACATACATCTTTTTTCAAAAACTTACACAGTTCTACATAATTCGACAAAAGTTTTATGGTACTATTCGCTAGTAAATACTTTTTGCAAACTAAACTTTAGTAGGTGATTTAAGAACTCAATCCGCTTTTATTAACCAAGAGAACTTTTTAAAACAACATGAGAGGAAGAGCGAAGTGAATAAGAAAACAAAATGGTTTCAACAATTTATTATTAAAATATTAGTATTTCTTTTAATCTTTACAACTATTCCATTGTCACAATTACATGATACGTTTGCTATTGAGTCGGAAGAAAATGTGGATGAGATATTCGATTTAATTCCAGAAGAAATTGAACAAAACGAAGATAACGATCTTTCTAATCAGGATGAACCTATTTTAGAAAGTGATGCAGAAGAAGTAGAGGCGGTGGATCCTCAAAGGGAGGCTATTCTAGAGCAAGAGTTAGAAGAAGAGTTGCCAATAACAGAACCAGAAAATCACAAAAGTTCATACGAGGATGGAAATCGAAAAGAGGATGTATCTTTACGTACCGAGACCTCGAAGGTTTATGAAAATACTGATGGAACGTATACAGCTGAAGTTATGTTAGAACCTATCCATTTCTTAGAAGGAGAAGAGTGGATTGAATTTGATAATACTCTAGTGTCTTCAAGTGATGGACAACATTATGAAAATAAAAGGAATGAGTTTAAAGCTAAGTTTCCAAAAGAATCAAAGGTCAGAAACAACAGTAATCTCTTCACATACACGGTAAAGGGACACGAAATTAAATTTGAACTTATAGATGAAACTATTGATAGAGGAAGAAAAGTTCATAACAAACCACAAGATAGTAAATCAAAAAGAAAAGGTAATACCATAAAATATAACACTCCTTATTCTGGAGTTGATATTGAATATGTAGTAGATGGGACAAAAGTAAAAGAGAATATTATTTTACACTCCTATCAAGGGAGAAACATATTCAAATTCAACATCAAAACATCTAACAAATTACAGGCTGTTAAACAAGAGGATGGGTCTATTCATTTCCTAGATGAAACAGACAACTTTTTATTTTTTATCCAAAGGCCTTTTATGTTTGACTCAAACTTTGAACAGGACCCATCTGGTGTTTTATCTCAAGATGTAGTTCAAGATATAGAACAAACAAAAAATGGATTTATTCTGACGTTAACTGCCGATGAGTCTTTCTTAAAAGACCCTGAACGAGTGTACCCTGTAACTATCGACCCTTGGGTTGATGTATTTCAACCAAGTGATACGTATATTGCTAGTAATAGTCCAAATACAAATTACAGTAATAATACAGTTATGTTTGTTGGGAATCATAGTACACAAGGAGTAACACGTTCTCTCTTAAAATGGAACTTGCCCAATCTACCAAATGCAACAGTAGTGTCCGCTAAAATTGGTCTTCGGCAATCAAGTACCGGTGAAGATGTCCCTGTGCAAGCTCATAGATTAACAAGCCCATTTGACCCAACCACGGTGACATGGAATACACGTCCAACTTTCGCTTCAGGAGCAGCAGGAAGAGGAAACAGTACTCAAATATCTGAGTATCTTTATATACCTGTTAATAACCTAGTCAACAATTGGTATAACGGAACAACTGAAAATCATGGTGTACTTTTAAAATATTCTAATGACCATGAAACAACAATATCAAGAAAAGGATTTAGAACAACAGAATGGAATAATCCTGATGGTACGAATATTGGTAAACCAAAGCTGGTTATTGATTTCCGTCCAAATCTGTTACTAGGGATAACGGACTACTGGACATACACACCAGATATTTTTCAAGGAGAAGGTACGGGTGTTGTCAATGTAATTAACGGGAATTTGGTATATGATATCCCATTGCTTTCCCTTCCAGGGAAAACAGCCGCATTTAATCTTAATCTGAATTACAATAGCCTTTCAGGGATTGAACAAGCCTATGGTCGTGGATGGTTCTTAGATGCTCAACAATTTTTATTTATCAATTCAGGACAATCTGTCATTGAATACAGAGATGCTCAAGCAACAAGATATCACTTTACAAAAACAGTCGAAGATGATGAAAATTCTTATACTTCTCCAGAAGGAACCTTCTTTGAACTTGAAAAAATAGGTACCGGATTTAAACTAACAAATCCAGATGAGACTGTTTTATATTTTGATTCTAGAGGAAGAAATACAAGAACTGTTGATGAAAAGGGAAATACCATTCTCTATGAGTTTGATGGTACATCCAGAAGAATTACTAAAATAAGTGAGCGCTATGGCAATGAGACTAGTGGAAGAGACATCACATTACAATATAATAGTAATGGGCTACTCGAAAGGATAAGAGATTTTAGAGGCACTGAAACATTACTAAGTTATAATTTTTTAAATGATAAATACCGACTACAATCAATAACTTATGCAAACAATCGGTCTACTTCATTAAAGAAGAGGATCTCTTTCTCCTATAATAATGACCATCGATTAACAGAAGTTATAGATGCAAATGGGAATAAAGGAACAATAAACTACGATGAGGATAGCAGAGTTATCGAAGTAATTGATCCCCGTTCTACTAATACGTCTTATAGATTGGAATATTTTATAAGAGAGACAATTGTTACTGATGCTCGTGGCTTTAAAACTCAATTCAAGTATTCCAATATAAACAGACCAACGGTAAATGTAACAGAAATCACGGATGACTATCAAGGAACGTCCCCATCAACTACAAAGTATACGTGGGAGAAAAATAATATTATCGAAGTTATTGAACCTGACCCAACGACTGGACAAGCTGACAGTCCAAGCATATATACAGGCCAATATGATGATAAAGGGAATCTCGTAAGTGTGAGTGCTCCAAATAACTTATTGGTACAAAACGAGTATGATGATAAATCGAATTTAATTAAAGAACATGAAATTAATGGTTCTTTTGCCGAATATGTTTATGACGATGAAAGTAACTTAATATCAACTACAGACAACTTTAACTTAACAGACTTTTCATCGTATGATAAATTCGGAAATATTATCACAAGTACTAGTCAAAAAGGCATCGCGCACAATCGTTTAGTTAATTCTAATTTTGAAGTATTTAGCAATGACTTACCAGGAAACTGGAACAGAGCTCTAGAAGGTATTTATTTGTCAAGTGCAACAAGTAAATATGGAAACAGGTCAGCTGCCATCACGTTATCTCCAAGTGAAACAAGTGGCTTTTACACACAAACCTTTGCTGTTCTTCCTGAAGAAGAGGAAAAAAACTATGTTGTATCAGGATATATTGAAGCCTCAGGTATCACAGGTGAAGGGGCAAGAATCCGACTTTATCCACTAGATGCAAGTGGAAAACACCTTCAAAAAGACGGGAAAAACATTGAGTATGTGACACCTGCATTTTCAGATGCAGTCTGGATGCGTGTATCTGATTTCTTTACACTTCCAAAAGAAACAGCACAAGTCCGAGTGGATTTATTATTTACAGGAACAGGAACCGTCCGCTTTGATGCTGTCCAAGTGGTACATGGAGTTTCATTAGAAGAATACTATAGTAATGAGAATCCAAGTTTCGAGTCAGGAACCACTTCATGGACATTTAATTCACTCGGTTCAGGTGACGGGCGCTCAACGGAGAGAGCAAGAAGTGGAAATGCTTCCTTCAAAATAACAGGTTCTACTTCAGCGCAAAGACATGTCGGTCAAGTTGTACAAGCAAGTGGAAGAAAAGGTGATCCCCTTTCATTTTCAGGTTGGGCTTACTCAACAGGAGCAAATCAGACTGGTGCATTCGCGCTAAGTGTGGTAGTCGTGAATCGTGATGGAACAGAGGAAACTTTTAGTTATCCATTTAATCCTGCCGTTAAAAATGAATGGCAATTTATCAAACATACGGTATTCCCAAATAAAGACTTTCAACAAGTTAGACTCTTGGCCTTGTACCGTAATCAAACGGGAATAGTGTATTTTGATAATCTTAAATTAGAAGAAACAGCATCAACTGTATTTCAACAATACAGCAACGACGGAAATTTCTTAGTCAGTGAAAGAAATGCGTTAAATAAACAAACGAGTTTCACGTACGACCCAAATGGAAATCAACTAAGTTCTACTGACCCATTAGGACGAAAAACGAGTTATGAATATGATTTCCTTGACCAATTAAAGAAAATAACATTAGAGAATGGTTCAGCATCTTCTCCCGATAACATCTCAGTGTTGTATGATTATGATAATCAAGGGAATCTGACAAAACGTACTGATCCTCGGGGACATGTGACTATTTTTGAATACAATCAAGTTAACACAGTCACGTCAGAAATTGACCCTCTTGGGAAGTTTATCAAATATGATTACGACCAAAATGGAAATCAAACATCCGTTGAAAGAGGGAAAGGAACTACGGTAGCATCAAAAGAAGAATTTACGTATGACCGAAAAAATCGCTTGAGTGAGAAGTGGGTTAACGGCTCAAAAGTGTGGACAAATCAATATGACAGAGCAGATAACCTAACAAGACTCATATTGCCAGATCAAAGCTCCTATTCATTTACCTATGACGAGAGCAGTAGACTAGTCGAATTTCTTGAACCAAGTGGGTATAAGCTAGCAAATACTTTTGAAGAAAATATAGCAAGTACCTCTCATGGATTACGAACATCCTATCAAGAAACGGATATTCGAGGGACTGCACAAACCACATCGTTTAATTACGATATGTTAAAAAGAACTTCGTCAATCACAGGTCCAAGGGGTGGCGTTACGGAGTTTTATTATGATGAAAGTAGCCTACCAATTCGAATCAAATCAGGTGTTACCAATCAATATCAAAAATTTGATGGGGCTGGACAACTCATAGAGCAGAATATACTATTAAGAACTTCAACCTTACGACTTGCTTATTCATATAATGATAGTGGGGATGTAACGTCATATTATGATGGAAGTGCAGGTCATGGCTACACCTATGATTTTGCGGGGCGTCTTGCGACATGGAACTATCAGGGTTTATCTGCAAGATACACTTACGATAAAGCAGGTAATCTATTAAATCCAAACGGGAAAACGTATGAGTTTAATGCATCGAATGAAGTAGTTGGGTTTTCGTATGATGATGCAGGAAACCTTTTAAAAGATGATAAGTATATTTATAAGTGGGATGGGGAAGGAAGACTAGTATCACTTTCAAATTTAAATGGACAACTCCTTGAAAGTTATGCTTATCACCCTAATGGTTTACGTAAATCAAAAACGAATAACAGTGGTTTGACTTTAAACTACCATTACGATGGAACAGACCTTATTCGTATTACAAACACTAGCGGACACACGGTTTGGACGTTTACATGGAATAATGGTGAGCCTATAAGTTTAACGAATAGTACAGGTACAACTTTCTACTATGTCACCAATCGTCGAGGCGATGTGGTTCGAATTGTCGATGCAAGTGGAAATGTGGTAGCTCGTTACAACCATGATCCATGGGGAAGAGTACTCACAACCTCTGAAAACACTGTTGTTGCAGGACAACCTATTGGTTATGCTGGATATGTATATGACCGTGAAACGGCATTGTACTATTTACAAGCGAGATATTACGACCCTACTATGGCAAGATTTATTTCAAGAGACCCACAAATCGGTAGTGAAAACCATCCGTTCTCTCAAAATATGTACAACTATGCAATGAATAATCCTGTGATGCTGACAGATCCGGATGGAAATTTACCTTTCTTTGTTGTATTTGCAGTCCATATCGGCGTTCGAATGGCTATCAGATATATGGCAAGAAAAGGTGCACAAAAAGTTGTTAAAAGTATTGTTCGAAAAGCAGTTAATAAGGTCAAAACAATAAGAAATAAGGTTGTGGGTAATAGTGGCGTTTGGAGACATATCAAATCAACTGGACCATTAAATCATGGAACAAACATTCCGAAGTCTTTTGAACTTTCTATGGGAAAAAGTAAGTTCTGGGTCCATCCAAATGCAACTAAACATATGGCAGAATATTCTCGTTCTAGATCATTTTCTCATGGTAGAGCAATGTCCGAACAGGCAATGTTAACCAGTTTTCGTGCAGCAGTTAGACAAGCACAAAAACAGGGAATAAAATATGAGAAAATGATGAAAGTTGGAGGTTGGGAGTTAATTTTTAGCCCAGCTAGAAATGCTGGCCAGTTGCGGGTAATTAAACACGCTTTATATAAATGATTAGGGGGAGGCTTTATGCTAGAATTTTCATTCTTAGCAACACTTAAATACGAAGAAATAATTTTTGATAATTACATCCCGCTTTCCGTTAGATGGGATAGTAATTCTCGAATAGAAAATAGTAACCTTTTTTTTAGGACTGGAGATTTAGAATCTACTTTACTTGAAATAGGTATAGAACCAAGTAAGGGAATAATTAATTCAATTACATTGACTTTGGTAAATGATATAGAAATTATAGATCATAATTTCTTTGAAAATATTCCTGGTAAAACGGGGTTACCAGCTTTTAATATTTTAAATTGGGGTGAAAGTAGATATAGGGATGAGCTTATGAATTTTAAGCTGTTATTTTCTCAGGAAAACTTGTATATTATTTTTTCAGGCAACCTAAAAGTTTCAAATAAAATAGTTAGTGAAAGAGTTAGTTTTGGTTTTAATGAAGAAAATATATTGTCTTTTATTAGTATAGAAAATCTGACTAAATTAGAAATAGAGAAGTTAAAAGAGTCTATATTTATTTAGATTTTTACAGAACCTAACGAGCGGTTTTCTTTAGGTTCTGTTTTTATTCTCCACAAAATATGAGTGAGTATTGGATAACAAGAATGTATCGGTGTATCAAATGGTAATTATTCCATTTATATTAGTAATTATCTAAAAATATCCTGAGGTACAATCTTTGATAAATATGCTAATTTAATAAACAACTAATACAATTTATTTCCAACTCATCAGCTACGTCCATACTTATTAAAAAATATCTTGCTTCTCTTTCTTGTATTATTTGCAAGCAAGATAGTACGACCCAGCTATGGCAAGATTTATTTCAAGAGATCCACAGCTTGCTAGTGAAAATCATCCGTTTTTTCAAAAACATGTACAACTATGCAATGAATAACCCTGTGATGCTGACAGATCCTGATGGAAATTTACCTTTCTTCGTTGTATTCGCAGTCCATATCGGCGTTCGAATGGCTATCAGATATGCGGCAAGAAAAGGTGCTCAAAAAGTCGTTAAAAGTATTGTTCGCAAAGCGGTTAATAAGGTTAAAACAATAAAAAATAGTAGAAAAACATGTAACTGCTTTACCGAAGATACGAAGGTTTTAACTGAAGACGGGGAGAAAGCTATAAAAGATATCCAAATCGGTGATTTGGTCCTTTCCAAAGATGACGTGACTGGAGCAGTAGCCTACAAAGAAGTAGTAGGACTTTTTCAAAAAGAAGCTGATGAGATATACTATATCTATGTCGGTGGGGAAATCATTGAGACCACCGCCGAGCATCCATTTTGGGTTTTAGATGTAGGCTAGGTTGACGTAAAAGACTTGCACGAGGGCGATTTACTCGTCAATAGTGAAGGGCATAACATTCCGATAGACCAAATTAAAAAAGAAGTTAAAGAAGATACCGTTTATAATTTTGAGGTCCAAGACTTCCATACGTATTTTATCTCTGACCTTAAGATATGGGTTCATAATTGCTCCATTAAACATGGTCCTAAGTATAGTACTAAAACTTACAATCAATGGTATAAGGGAACATGGAAAAACAAAACTAAGTCAATGGATTACCATTTAAGAAAACATAGTAAGGGAAGGACTCCTGAACAATATACTCAAGTAGCAATGAGATTCTTCTCGAAGAATAAACATTTAGCACAAGAAGTAACATTATCAACAGGTAAAAAAGGATATAAAATTCAGACAGGGACAGGAAAAAATAAGGTAGGGGGGTTTTGGACAAAAGATGGGAAACTCGTCACATTCTGGGATTGATATTAGAGAGTTAGAAATTAGTTTTAATGATTTTATAAACACTTCATTTCCTGAAGCACCTGAAGATGATGACTTATACGATATTTACAGCGATTTAGTTGAGTATGATAGTCACATTGCAGGGATTGTTTCTTCTTTATTAGGGGGGAAGAAGGTTAATAAATCATTAATCTTTCTAAACGATGATTTAGAGAAAAAAATAAATGCGAATGGTAACAACAGTGAATTGAAGGATATTAGAGAATACAAAAATAAAATAGATAACTTAGTGATGTTAATAATAAAAAAGTAGAAGAAACTAACCTTGAGAGAGATTACTCTTTCAAGGTTTTTTTTATATACGAGTGACGAATAAATTTACTACTAACCGAGACTCTAATTGTATAAAGTCTTGCTAATTTATTCTGACGTACAATACTTTGAAAAATATGTCCTAATTTAGATAACATTTACTGAAATTCTACCTCCAATATCATCAGCTACGTCCCTACATAATTAAAAATAACTAGCCTTTGCTTTCTCCCTGTCTAATAAAAAAATTTTAAATTCGTCGCAACTTTCCCCCACATAGAACGATTACTAGATTGTTCACACCTTTTCCCTTGTTGCTACTCGATAATAATCAGTTTTTCTACCTTTATGTCCAATGCTTTACAAACTCTTTCTAGCGTATCTAGGTACACCCTGCACCTTGTCCGAACAAAGGTAACTTATAGTGTTGAGGCGTAGGTTTGTTAATCGTGCCAATTCTCGCTGGACATGTTTCGTTCTTTGAGCTTCAGATTTAGCCATACCGTCATGTGTACCCCTAGCTTTTTCGTATTATTTTTAGTTTTAAAGTTAGATATATGTAGATTTATTAAAAAGCTGCTAAGTTATCATTAACATAATTGTGTCTCTAAATTTTTTTGTGAAAATATGGACAATTTATTATTTAAAATTATGAATTTTGTAAGAAGATTCTTAGTTTAACAGACGTTACGTTGAATAGTTATAATAAAAAAGACTGAGGTCTTGTTTTATATTTGAGAGAGTAATTTATTGAAATTTCCCAATTACGTGTTAAAATAGAATCAACTAAATCTTACAGGGAAAAACCCTAAATAAATAATACTTGCCAGTGGGTGAAGTATGTTTGTTTAGGGTTTTTTATGTTCTATAACATGGCCATTGTTTAGAACATTGTCAAATATTCAGATATAATAGATTAATAGTTATAAATTATTCGACAAAAACCTTGTTAAGAAATAAAAAAAAACCCACCATGCATTTTATTAATTCTCTACAGTTTGGCCGCTGAAGATTTAATAAAACCGTTTAGGTAGGATTTCTTATGTATTTAGCTATTGTATATTCTAGCACATAATAGCAAAAAGTCCAATGAAATCCTCTTTAAATCTTGTGGGTATTAAGGAGGAATTTTAAGTGTTTGAAGAGGAGAATAAGCTAAACACGGGTCAGGACAAACCCTGTCGCTACTACAGATTGGTTTCAACAGGTGTTGTTGCGGAGCGTCAGAAAAAAGTAGGGTCAAAGTATGGTTCTCGTCAAAAAACCATCGAAGTCCCATTAAACGCAAAGGAATATTATAGCGAAGAATCCATTCTTCGTTTTCAACTAGAATCGCATACAAAGCTATTGCCAGATATGAATGGTCAAAAAACAATTATAAACAACTACCTCTTACGTTATTGGGGACCAACCTTTCATAACAAAAGTGGTGGGATTGTGGCTTATACATATATTATCCTTCAAAGTTATTGTTGGGATAAAGACTATACTTGGGTAAGTATGGATACTCTTAGTAAACAAGTTACTTGTACATTACCTACACTAAGAAAATACTTAGCTATTTTAGAAGAAAACGGTTTTATCATTCGTTTTTGGAGAGAAGAAGAAGATGACAAAAAAAATGTCACACAAGGAACTATTTTATTTAAAGTTCGGCAAACCCTTCCCCTTCTTTCAAGAGAACAATACAACTCCTTACCTAAGGCTCTTAGATTAGAGCATGATAGGTTTCTAAGAAAAATAAAGAGAGAAAGTCAATTTGAATTTGATTTATGTCATAATTTCCATGACGTTTTTGAACAATTAAGAGAACAGGTGATTGACGTTGTTAATCCTACAGGAACACTTAAAGAAGAAGTAGACAAATTAAATGAGTACAAGGAAGATTACCAGGTTGCGCAGAATAAAATGTCAAAAGAAGATATTCTAATGTGGGATAAAGTACTAAGTAAGTTAAAAGAAAAACTATCGAAACCTAGTTTTGATACCTGGTTTGGTCAATCTGTAGCTTATAAAATGGATGATGATAGGTGGTTCATTTGTCTTCCCACTGAATTTGCATGTTCATGGGTAGAGCAAAGGTACATCCCTATAATCCTCGACATCATGAATGACAATCAAATTCCTGTTACCGAACTCCTTTGTGATATATATCTTGAATCAAACTCTACTCTTTGAGTAGAGTTTTTTTAGTTATTTAATCCACAATATAACCCTTACTTATCCCTCTGAAAAATTTTTTCCTACCTATAAAAATTCTTTTCATACCCCCTCTGAAAATTTTTTTCGGAGGGTAGAACTGCACTTATCCACAAATAAAGGTATGAAAATTTTTTTCAGGGGAGTATGAAAGTTTCTTTCATGGGATACCCCTTGAAAATTTTTTTCATAGGGCTGGGAAAAAATTTTTCACTAAAGAATTACAATATTTATGAATTACAAATCTTTTATAACAATTATATACACCCTTTTCTAAACTAAAATTAGGTTATTTTTCCTAAAAAAACTTGTCGAATCCTACAATAGCCGTTATAATAGCACTATAAAGTTTTTGTTTTCCTTTTTACTGATGCAATCTCTTTGAGATTAGCGGGTTTTATTATTACACATGGCAGCCTTTGAGGTTGATGGATTTACGCTTAGTTGCGTTTTCTATTAAACTCAAAGGCTTTTTTTATTTTTTAAAAAGTTAATGATGAGTGTTCAAACGAGGATAAAGATTCGGTAAACCGATCTGTATTCTCGTTTTTTATATATATAAAACTATTTTGAAAGGGTGGATGGTATTGAAGAAACAGTTCAAAGTATCACAACATGAACAAGTAGAGAGGCTTATTAAAACATTAGAGGAAGGTGTTACAAATTTTTCTTATTCTCCAGAACAATTTAAAGCTCTATTAGAAATGAAAGCCATAATGCCACAGTATTCTTTTAAAAACATTATGGTTGCCAAAGCACAGCTCCCACATGCTTCCTTTTTAGCGGGTTTTACACATTGGAATAACTTAGGTAGAACCATTAAAAAGGGATGTAAAGCAATTCGGATTTTCAAACCTAAGTTTGCAAAAAGAACTGATGATTGTGGGGAAGAAATAGAGCAAATTGTTGGGTTTATAACCGTACCAGTTTTTGATTACAGCCAAACCGAAGGTGCCCCACTACCAATTGATAAGTTACAACTTACACTTGATGGAGATTCGGATGAGGCTCGTCAAATCATTAATTGGGCTGAGACACTTGCTGAAGAAGATGATTGTCCTATCACTTATGGTGATGCAGGTGATGCAAATGGATATTATCTACCAAGCTTTCACAGTATCACAGTGTCAGATTCTCTTTCGATTAACCAACGTTGTAAAACATTAATTCATGAACTGGTTCATAGTAAGGTAGACCGATATAGTCATGATAAAACAACAAAGGAAGAGAAGGAAGTTGTTGCTGAAGGTACTGCATTTGTTATATGCACTTACTTTGGACTGGATACATCTGATTATTCATTTGGTTACGTCAAATCATGGAGTAAACATAATGATCAGGCAGTTCTTATGTATGGAGAAAAGATTTGTAATACGGCTAAGTTAATTATTAATGAATTTGAAAGAATCAAAGAGAAAGAGCAGCAGTTACAATCTGCTTAAACAACAAACAATATAAGGGAGGTGTTCCCTATCTTGAAGTGTAGATAGGGAGCAAGAGCCCCCATCTACCTTCTAGTAGGGTAAGAAAATGAATTGGAAAACTTATGAAAAAGAAACCATTGAGAATCCCAAAATGCTTGAGGTTTATCTTGAACAAGCTTGGCAGGATGCCTTTTGTTATGCTATGGCTGTTGAAGAACCCGAGAAAAATTATCTAGACCCTAAGTTGTTACTCACGATTATTTCAGGTAATGATGCTTCACTACAAGCTATTAAAGCAGCTATTGATATTGGTAGCAATGGTCTTTATTTTGGCTACGGTGAGAAGGGGTTAACAGGGTATGAGTTCCAAAGAGAGTTTAAGTTTTGTACAGATAAGGGAGCTTATGAAAAGTTTCCAATTACGATTAACCAAAATCGTAAAGCCTTGGTAATCGTTCATGATTCTCTTCTCGGAGACAACGAATTTATCTTATCTTTCGATGGAGACCCAGCAGAAGATATTCGACAAGTATTGGGTGGCGGAAAGTATGGGTTACATGTACTTCCCGAATGGAAAGATACAGTTTATACGGAGTTACTTAATCGTGGATTTATTCAAGAGGTAGAGTTCTATAAAGATTCGAACCTCTTACCAGGATTTGAGATCTTAAAGCTTAGTTTAGAAGAAGAAGATGCTGATTCTCTTATTTCAGAATTAGTGAAAACAAAGAAACTTTCTTTTCCAAGAGAGGGGAATGGTTCTGCATTAGAGGAAGTTACAGACCTTACAAGCTATATGGGCCAATATGTTAATGACATGATCGAAAAAGTTTCTGAACAAGTTGAGCCTACACATAATCCTATGACTGATTCAAGTTTCCCTTATTTTGAACAATATAAGCGCCCTTTGTTTCCAGTTCAAGCTCATGTTTCAACGGCTGTTGCCAAAAGGTTAAAGGAACAAAAAAGCTTAATTATTCAAGGGGAAATGAGGTGCGACACGTTCACTACTGAAAAGGTAGTGCATACTGTTTAATCAAATGAACAGTAGAGAACTAATATATCGAAAAGTGGAATGAACCAGTAACGCGGGAAAACACTTCCCTTAAACTCCGACAAGCTACATAACAGTGTATTGTTATATGGTTTGAAGCTCGGTAAAGTCGGCAGAAAATTACCGTAGTACGAGTAGTCTCGTAACCGAAAATGAGGATTATCCTTACGTAATTGATATGCCGGAGGTCTACAAACTTGATATGGTGAGAATGTCTGAATAAGACTGACGAACTAACGAATGTACGGCTCTAAATCGCCGGAATACAGAAATGTGTTCTCTTTCCGTTCAGGAAAGGTAACTGTGGATGAGTAAAAATCTCATTTATGAAAATCCATATTTGCTTACAGGGCAAATCAAGGTTACAGGGTCAAAGTTAGCACCTAAGTCAAGGATGCATAGATAGATATATTGGAACGTGGGAAGCTACGAGCGGAGAGGACATACACTCCATTGACACGTCTGATTGGAAAATCATAACCAATCTTAATCGTAGTGAAAGTAGTGGCACGACCTGTGAAATCCTTGTAATGAGGGTGGAGGAACAGCCACAAGTCGTTAGAAAATAAATAATTCACATGGTAGACACTTACACCACTCATGGATTCTCGTATGACTAAAAAGAGTCACTGTTTCCAGTAAAGGAGTGTGATGCCCATGAAATTATTGACTGAGAAATCGCTGTCTGAAAAGAAGCTTAGACATAATGAATACTACTACATGCAAGAACACCTAGATTCATTATACGAACGTAGCCAGCGTAAACAAAAATTCGAAAATCTGATGAGTCTCATTACTTCCAGAAACAACATCCTATTAGCTTACAGAAATATCAAGCGTAATAGTGGGAGTGTTACCAGTGGAGTAGATGGAGTCTCCATTAGAGACATTGAGCGAATAGATACTGAGAAATTTGTAGAGATTATCCAACGAAAGTTTAATTGTTATAATCCCAGAAAAGTAAAAAGAGTAGAAATTCCCAAAGCAAACGGAAAAACTAGACCTCTTGGTATTCCGTCTATATGGGACCGAATCGTTCAACAGTGTATCCTACAAATTCTTGAGCCTATATGCGAAGCGAAGTTCAATAAGCATAGTTATGGTTTTAGACCAAACAGAAGCACTGAACACGCTATAGCAGATATGGCAGTCAGGATTAACAGAGGTTTCCTTCATTACGTGATTGATATTGACATTAAAAGTTTCTTCGATGAAGTCAATCACAACAAACTGATGAAGCAAATTTGGACACTAGGTATTCGGGATAAACAACTACTTGTAATCATTAGAAAAATTCTAAAAGCTCCCATCCTTATGCCGAATGGTAAGGTGAAATATCCGCAAAAAGGTACTCCACAAGGAGGAGTTCTTTCGCCATTACTTGCTAATATCAATCTGAATGAAATGGATTGGTGGCTAGCGAATCAATGGGAAGAAAGAAACCTAGCGGAGGTTACGCCTAGTTTCAAGAAATCCGGTACTAGAATGAGAGGTTATGAATACGCCAAAATGAGAAAAACAACTACCCTCAAAGAATTTTACTTCGTGAGATACGCAGATGATTTTAAAATCATTTGTAGGAACAGAAAAACAGCCTTGAAGATCTTTATTGCGACAAAGTTGTGGCTTAAGGAAAGGTTGAATCTTCCAATCTCTGAAGAAAAATCGGGTATCACAAATCTCAAGAAGGCTAATAGTGAATTTCTAGGATTTTCATTTAAAGCAGTTAGGAAGGGGAAAATGAGCAAAGGTGCGGATAAGTACGTCACGCGTTCTCATGTATCCTCAAAAGCAATTAAGCAGAAAAGAAAGTCTCTAAGACAACAAATCTCAAAGGTAAAAAGAGCAAATGGCAAAGAGCAAATTGAGGAAATCATTAAATACAACAGCATGGTTAGAGGTATTCACAACTATTACCGATTAGCCACTCACTGTTCGGATGATTTTACTCGATTACACAAGGACATTCATATTACTTGGTATAACAAGCTGAAAAAGCAGGGTTTAACAAGTGTTGGTATATATGAAGGAAATAGTGAGGGTATCAAACCTTACCTTTCCTCTAAAAGACTTAGATACCTTGCTGGGACTCCTATACTACCGATTGGATTCATTCAACATAAAAATCCAATGAACCTAAAAAGTGCCATAAACCAATTTACTCCATCAGGTAGAAAGCAGATTCACGAAGACCTAACAATGGTTCCATCGTGGAAGCTAAGATACTTATGGCAACATCCTGTAATCGGAAGAAACAACTCGGTTGAATATTTTGATAACAGGATTTCAAAATTTGTTGCACAAAAAGGTAATTGCTACATTACCAATACTGAATTGGAGATGAATAAGGTGCATTGCCACCACATCGTACCGTACTCAATCAGTAAGGATGATTCGTATAGCAATCTAGTAATAATAGGAGATACAGTTCACAAACTGATTCATTCTACGAAAAAAGAAACCATAGCCAAGCTAATGGAAATTCTTAAACTTAGCAAAGAACAGTTGGACAAGTTGAATGAACTTCGCTCACTTGCTGGAGAGATTAAAATTTGCTCTGAATAACAATGTTCACTGAATTTAGTTTCCACAGTCCAGTAATGGTGTAAGAAACAAAAACTATGTACTAACGATGGAACGCCGTATGAGTTGAAAGGCTCACGTACGGTGTGGGGCGGGGGAAAAGGCGGAGATAACTTCAAAGTCTTACCTATCGCTATTACTGGAAAAACAACAATGCTTGTTGGTTTATCTGATGCTTATCATAAAGAAAAAGGGAAAAAAGGATACTTTGCTTGTGTAATGGTTCCTCCTTCCTTAACTAAAAAGTGGCCAGAAGAAATAAAAGAAATCATACCTGATGCTAATGTTCTAGTGATTAACAACACATCTGAGTTAATTGAGTACCATGTAAAATGGACAAATGCAGGTAGACCAAAACCTTTGAAACCTACTTATTTTGTAATTAGCTTTACGACAATGAGGGGAGATTGTGCGATAAACCCAGTCACTGATTTCATTAAAATAAAAACGGAAAAACAGACACTAGCTAATGAGCAACCTTATCGTTACGGTTATTATTGTCCAGATTGCGGTAATGCTCATCAAGTTGTCGAATCTTCCGATGTGAAAGTTAATGAAAAAGGCGAAGAGGAAATTGTTAGAAATAAAAGGTCAATGGGTCCTGGTGAATTTGGTGAAACTCGAAGAATTCACAATGCTCAAAAGCCAGCCAATGCATTTTGTAGTGAGTGTGGTTCCAGTCTATGGACGAAAGATGTTCTAACACGCTACTCGTCTTTTGGAGAATGGGCAAAGCATGAAAAAAAATTATCTAATGCCCTAGTTGACGGCAACCAACCTCTTGCAAAGAACATACAGAATAACCAACCTGATGTTCCAAAGGCTACCGGTCGTCCAAGGAGAATTGCTACAGTCGAATACATTCGAAGACGGATGAATAACTTTTTTGACATTGCACTCGTAGATGAAATCCATGAATTAAAGAGTGGGATGTCTGCACAAGGTAACTCACTAGGTAGTTTAGCTGCTGCAAGTAAAAAAGTAGTTGGAGGAACAGGAACCTTATTCGGTGGTAAAGTGCGCCCATAAGGGCATTTAGTAATTCGACTTTAGGCAAGTCGTAGGAGTGTAGAGGCATCAATTGTCTCCTATCATCTACTAATTTACTCGTGAGGGAAACCAATAACGGGGAACACAGCATATTAGGTGAAAAGCCATAAGTCACCAAGTTGTCATGGTGCAACTGAATGGCAAGATGAAATCGAAACAGACGAGGATGAATGCTAAACTGCGTGAACGATAGCCAAAGGAGTCCTAGCGAAGACATAGACGGAAGACTTCTATTAACGTCTATTAACCATATGTTGTCTAATAGCTTTGCCGTTAGATAATTACTGCTTTATAAACAGCTTTTCCGTTTATAAGGTTATGCCTCAGTGGTCTTCCAACCATAGTAAATGGTAAATGGCGAAAGTCGCATCCGACACTGGTTCAAGCCTATGTTACTAAATGTACTAAATGGGGATTGCCTAAGTTGGAATGCCTGTAAAGGCTATGACACTTTAGGTGTCTGAATATCCAATATGGCAACAGAGAGTCCGTAGTAGTCTGAGCTAGGGAAAGCCTAGTACATGGCGAAGGGACCAAGTTATCTAGTCCAGAACAAAATCAGGAAGGTGTGGAGACACTTTGAGAATCCCAAAAGTAGTTATGGACAACCTAGTTGAAATGTCCAAGAGAGATGAGAATTACGTTTTCGAACGTATATATCGAAATCTATATAATGAAGAGTTCTTCCTAGAAGCTTATGCAAAATTAGCTAAAAAGGAAGGTAATATGACAGAGGGTACTGACGGAAAAACCATTGATGGTATGAGCATTGACCGAATCCGTAAACTCATTGAACAGTTAAAAGATGAAAGTTACCAACCAAAACCTTCAAGAAGAGAATATATTCCAAAGAAGCCAACAGGTCAGAGACCTCTAGGAATTCCTTCAATGGATGATAAGTTAGTTCAAGAAGTAGCACGTAGAATCCTAGAAGGGTTATACGAACCTATCTTCCGAGATTCTTCACATGGTTTTAGACCTAATCTTAGTTGCCAAACTGCTGTAGACAAAATACAAAAAACATTCACTGGAGTTAAGTGGTTTGTTGAAGGAGACATCAAAGGATTCTTTGACAACATTGACCATCACACTTTAATCAATCTTCTTAGGAAAAGGATAAAAGATGAAAAGTTTATTCGACTTATCTGGAAATTCCTCAAAGCAGGTTATTTAGAGGATTGGGTTTACCACAAGACTTTCAGCGGCACACCTCAAGGTGGTGTCATCAGTCCATTATTAGCAAATATCTATCTTCATGAATTGGATAAGTATATGGAACAATATGCTGAAGAATTCAATAAGGGTAAGAAGCGAAAACGGACACATGATTATAGAGCGTTAGAATGGCAACTAACGAAAATGAAGAAATCTGATGAAGAATGGGCTTTAATGTCAACTTCTGAGAAAAAGAAACACACCAAAGCTTATAAAGCACTCATTAAGAAACGTAATGAGATGAATGCGACTGATCCATTTGATACTGACTTCCGTAGAATCAACTATGTTCGTTATGCTGATGATTTTCTTGTCGGTGTAATTGGAAGTAAGGAAGATGCGGAGAAAACCAAACAGGACATTAAGGCATTCTTGTCTAATAAGCTGAAACTTGAACTATCAGTAGAGAAAACACTTATCACTCATGCCCATAAAGAGAAAGCTAGATTTCTGGGTTTTGATATTGTAACAAGTTACAGTACACAACCAACAAGAAATAAAGATGGCAAACTCCAAAGGCAAAATAACGGTAAGGTAAAACTCTATGTCCCGAAGGAAAAATGGGTAAATAAACTTCTTGATAGAAATATTCTAAGAATAAACGGTAACTATTGGAAAATGGTTCATAGACCTGAGCTAATCAATAATGACGACCTTGAAATTATGAGCATCTACGATGCTGAATTACGAGGATTCTATGAATATTACAAAATAGCAAGCAATGTGAGTGTGCTTAATAAAATGGCATACATCATGGAATACAGTATGTATAAAACGTTTGCTAGTAAATATAGAATTTCAGTTAGAAAAGTCATTGATAAATTCAGTGTTAATGGAGTATTTACTGTTAAATATGAGACTAAAAAGGGATTGAAATCTAAAACTTTAATCAGCTCGTTTACAAGAGCAGAAAAAGTAAATAAAGATTCCAAAATCGATAATCTACCTATTGGTTGGGTGTACAGTGGTATCACAAGCCTAATTGACAGGTTGAAAGCTCGCGTATGTGAATACTGCGGAGCGACAAATGTTGATTTAGAAATGCACCATGTCCGAAAGTTAAAAGACCTCAAGAAGAAGAAAAATCTTCAAAAATGGGAATTGATTATGATTGCTCGTAACCGAAGACAATTAGCCTTATGTGCTAGAGGACAAGGAAACGACTGTCATATGAATTTACACAAAGGACAATTGTAATAAAACTAGGTGGATAATAGTGAGCCGTATGCTTGGAGACTTGCAAGTACGGTTCTGGGGGAGAGTTGGTGGAAACCTACCATAGTAATATGGCAAGGCACCGCCTTCTTATCCCGTTGCAGAGGATGTCTACTATCTTTTATGGCGACTTTTTCCACAAGAAATGGTGAAGAACGGGTTCAAATACTCTGAGGTTAGAAAGTGGAATGAGGAATACGGAAACAGTATGAATTGTTCTTAGACAATCTGTAGTGGAAACACACAGTAAAACTAAGGGACTAACAATCTAGTTAGTCTAACTTCACACAAGAATAATCAGGGGAAGTTCCTGAAAGGTTAGAATGCTGACTAATCTTGTCTAATACTCCGACGTGCGTTCATGGATACCACCATGAGGGTACGAAGTTCGGTGAAGTCGGTGAAAAACAGACCTGTAAAGTGGTTAGTGAAGTAATCGGGACGCTACAAAATGGCTATGCTTAGAATGTTATTAGAAATAACTGACGAATCTTCGAATGTACGGCTCGTAAGTATTGGTATCTGGAACAAAAACAGATGCACCTCAAGATGGGGTCTGAACGTGGGTGGAACTTTTGTTACGGTAACATCTACATCTAACCAATAAGGGTTAGGAGTCTTGAGTCCTTTCAGCAATTGGGCAAAAAGATGTTCAGCGGGTCAAAGAAGAAAGCTAAGGTCATATGAAAAGCTATTGTGTGAGGAACAATTGAAGCCAACAAGGAAATGTTAAAGAGGGGTATCTCTGATGTTCCTAAACGATAGGAAATGATCGTTTAATGTTGGTGGCAGCAGCCCGTAGTAGTGTTGAAACATGGTAAGCAAAGTCAAAAGCTCTGCTGAAAGTCACTGACCTGTAAAATAGGTTATACGAGGGACTAACCCATGTGAGCGAAGGGGCATAGTCTTTACGAACAACTAGGCAAATCAACCTGTTGAGGAAGCCGTTGTTGCAAACCTGACTAAAGCCATTATTAATGTGCAAATATCTCCGAAAGGGGTGATGCCGATGGTTCAAAAATTCGACTATCCAAAAACCGAGAATGAATTTAACAATATACGCGAGGAAATGTACACAACTACAAAAAACCTTATAGCATCTGGAGAACAACCAGCTTTTAAGGGTCTACTCGAAATTATTAAATCAGAAGTAGTCATTGTATCGGCTATCCACAAAGTCAAAGCCAATAAAGGTAGTAACACACCGGGATCAAGCGACAAAACAATAAAAGACATACTAGAACAAGATTACCTTGAAGTAGTCAATTGTATTCGTGAATCTTTGGACAATTACAAACCATTGCCTGTGAGAAGAAAGTGGATAGATAAACCGGGAAAGAAAGAAAAGCGCCCACTAGGAATACCAGATATAGCTGATAGAGTCATTCAAGAAATGGTAAGACAAGTTATCGAGCCAATTCTAGATGCCCAATTCTTCGCTCACTCATACGGTTTCAGACCAATGCGTGATGCAGGAATGGCAATGGAAAGAACAACTGACTTAATTCACAAAACTGGATTTCACTGGATTATCGAAGGAGATATCTCTAAGTTCTTTGACGAAGTAAACCATACTATTCTTATTAAGAAGTTATACAGTATGGGTATCAAAGACCGGAGAGTTCTCATGATTATCAAACAAATGCTCAAAGCGGGAATAATGGATGAAATAAAAACCAATCCAAAGGGTACTCCCCAAGGAGGTATCATTTCACCACTCCTAGCAAATGTGTATTTAGATAAGTTCGATAAATGGGTCACTCGCGAATGGGAAAATAAGAAGACTCGTTATCCTTACAAACATTCTGCAAAGAAGTTTGACAAACTAAGGAAAACGACTAACCTTAAACCCGCTTTCCTAGTAAGATACGCTGATGACTGGATATTAATAACCAAGAGTAAAAGTAATGCCGAAAAATGGAGGAAACGGATTAAGAGTTATTTAGGTACAAACCTCAAATTGCGATTATCAGAGGAAAAGACCAAGATAACGAATGTCAAGAACAACAACATCACCTTCGTTGGCATAGACTTAAAAGTAGTTAAAGACAAAAGTAAGAAGTATGGATATTATGTCAAATCCAAACCAAATGGAGACAATCTGAAACGGAAGGTTAAAGAAATTCATCGAGATATCAGGAAAACTCGAAATTTCCGCGACAAGGAACAACTCGTTCACAACGTTAACCTTATTAATTCTAAAATTAGAGGATTAATAAACTATTATCAGATGTCCACTTGGGTAAACAAATCCCTTAACAAATACGATGATATGCTCACTTATGCTGCATATAAAACATTGAAAAGGAACAAAATTGGTAAGTGGATTCCGGCAAAAGAGGTAAATAACCTCATCGGGGTTCATGCTGATTACTCAAGCCAAATACCGGCCTTTGAATATAAGGGAATGAAAATCGGATTTACAAGATTAACTTTCAGCAAGTGGAAGAAAGTTCTCCTAAAAACACAAGACGAAGTACCTTTCACCCAAAAAGGAAGGGAGCTTCATCAGAAACGTTTAGGAAAAATTCCACCTAGAGAAAGAGCAGATACTCTCATTAACACTGAATTTTCTCGGATTATAAGCCTCGGTCTTAATAGGAGACTCTACAATTTTGAGTACCTAATGAACAGAGCATACGCTTATAACAGAGATAGAGGTAAATGCAGAGTTTGTGGTGAAATACTAGCAACCTTTGAAACTAGGACACATCACATTAACCCTAAATTGCCAATAACAATTGTAAACAGAGTTAACAATCTTGCTTCAACTCATGAAAGATGTCACAACTATATCCATAACTATCAGAAAAATGAAGAACATTTCACTCAAAAAGTTTGGAAAAAGATAAAAGGGTTTAGAGAAAAGTTGAAATAGTCTAGATGAGAGTAAAGATGGAACGCCGTATGCGGTGAAAGTCGCACGTACGGTGTGAGGCGGGGGAAAAGAGAATCGTAATGGATAATGCCAACGATTGCTCTTACCTATCGCACCCGAAATGGGCAGTAGCTACCCTAATTCCTGCTGGGATTAGGATGCTACACATTTGAAACAACAACTGTTGATTTCAAAGACCAAGGTGAATATTCAAATAAACAGAGTAGAGGGGGAACGAAACGAACAGAGAAAACACTACCAGGTATTTCACCTTTTGTATTTGGGAAATTCCTTGTACAAAACAGTGTTCTCGTTCGTCTTGTTGATGTTTGGCCAGATCCTGTTGAACTTGTGAATGTACCTACTATCTTAGTAGATATGGACAAACCCTTACGCGAAGAATATGAAAAGATGGTACTCACGTTCGAGCGAGAAATACAAAGTAGGGATGATGGTCATAAACTATACTTGCCATTAACTTCAACTGGTATAGCTTACCCTGATAACCCATTTACCTACCCTGACGTCACTCTTAAAAATGAAGACGGAAATAGAGACCTTATTTGGAGTCCACAACACCTTCCAAAGGATATTCTTCTAAATAAAGAAAGAAAATTACAAGAACTTGTTCAAGGTGAGATGGCTGAGGCAAGGAAAACAATTATCTATGTTCGTGACACAGGTTCTTCAGTGGAAGGAAGAGATGTTAGACCAAGAGTGAAGAAAATTCTTGAAGATATCGGTGCGAAAGTGGCTATTCTTGATACCTCTTCAACTCAAACCAATCGTAGAAGTGAATGGTTAAAAAAGAAGATTGAAAATGAAGGACACGATGTGGTAATTGTTTCACAAGAATTGGTAAAGGTAGGGTTAGACCTTCTTTGTACGCCGACTCTCATTTTCGTGCGAGACGTTCACCATTGAAAAGATGGTGCACTTTAGTTATCGCAAGCTTCCTAATTAGGAAACGCAGAACTATTGTAGAACTTTTATCCTAAGAAGTGGAATGAAGGAGTAACGTCCCGAAACGCTTCCCTTAAAGCTACGACGTGCATAGGAAAATGTGATTTAACCCTTTGTACGAAGCTCGTTAAAGTCGGCAGAAATATACCGCAATATACGAAAGTACATCGAAAGGACGCTAGAGGTAGTGTCTGTATATGATATGCCGGAGGTCGTTAAAAACTAGATATGGTGAGAATGTGTGAGAACACTGACGAACTTGCGAATGTACGGCTCCTGAGAGTGGAACAGGTAGAAATGCCTGTCATGCAATAAATGCGTGGTATCTGTGGTTAAGTACGATTGAAAATTAGGAAAAACCATATGTAGTTATAGGCTGCATCAAGGATACGGGGCTAAAGTGAGCACCTAAGTCTAGGTATTGATAGGGATAAAGGAACGTCGGAAGTTATGAATGTGGAGAGATCACACTCTATGAAGCAGTACAAGGGAATTCATAACCTTGTTTAATCATAACGAAAGTAGTGGCACGACCGTTGAAGGTTCTGTAATGGAACTGGAGGAACAGCCACAAGTCGATAGCTAATAGAATGGAAACCTCACACTTCATGGATTCTCGTAAGACTTAAAAGGTCACAAATCCAGAAGGGAGTGTGATAGACCATGAGATTTAATACGGAGAACAAAAACCATAAGGATGCTAAACTTCGCCATGCCGAGTATTACAATATGCAAGGCGAATTTGACAAACTGTATCAAGATAGTAAGGATGGTAAACATTTCATCAATCTAATGAAATTAGTAACATCTGATAACAACATTCTCCTGGCTTATCGGAACATCAAACGCAATAGCGGAAGTCCGACACCTGGAGTTGACGGAATCACTATCAAAGATATAGAGAAACTCGAAACAAGCCAATTTCTTGATTTGGTTAAAAAGCGGTTCAATTTCTATAAACCTAGAAAGGTAAAAAGAGTCGATATCCCTAAACCCAATGGAAAGACAAGACCACTTGGAATACCATCCATATGGGACAGGATAGCTCAACAATGTATCCTACAAGTCATGGAGCCAATCTGTGAAGCCAAATTCAATAAACACAGCTACGGATTCAGACCATTTAGGTCGCCCGAAAATGCTTTTGCTGATGCTACTCATAGAGTAAACAGCGGAGGTATGCAATATGTTGTAGATATTGATATCAAAGGTTTCTTTGATGAGGTAAACCATAACAAACTAATGCGCCAAATCTGGACATTAGGAATACAGGATAAACAACTCTTAGTCATAATCAGAAGGATGCTTAAAGCACCCATCGTTATGCCTGATGGGAACATTGCTTACCCAACTAAAGGTACTCCACAAGGAGGAATACTTTCCCCCTTACTCGCTAACATCAATCTTAATGAGTTTGACTGGTGGATTGCGAATCAATGGGAAGAAAGAGATTTAAAAGAGATAACTCCGCAATACCGTAGCGATGGCAGAAGGAACCGTAAAAATGAGAACAAAAAGCTAAGAAAGTCTACCAAGCTTAAAGAAATATACTTAGTGAGATACGCTGATGACTTTAAAATCTTTTGTCAAACAAGGCAAGAGGCAGTCAAAACATATCACGCAACTAGGAAATGGCTTGAAGAAAGACTCCGACTTACAATCTCAGCGGAAAAATCTAGAATCACCAATCTCAAAAGAGAATCTAGTGAATTCTTAGGTTTCACCTTCCGAATGGTGGAAAAGGGTAAGAAGAAATCAAATGAACCAAAATTCGTTGTGAAATCAACCGTTTCCCCAAAAGCTATCAAAAGAATCAAGACACAGCTACGAAGCCCTTGCCGAAATGAACAAATATAACAGCATGGTGAACGGTATTCATAACTACTACCAAATTGCCACTCATGTGAATGCTGATTTTACAAAGCTTGGGTATCACATTCAAAAAGTCCTCAATAATAGACTTACTGGAATAACTAAGAAAGGGAAGTATGAAGGGAAACACAATGGTATTTTAACCTACATGGATTCTTCTATGGTCAGATACTACAGGAAGTACCCTATACTACCCATTGGCTATGTTAAACATAAGAATCCTTTAAACATTAAACGCTCTGTCAACAAATATACAGAGCAGGGGCGATTGGAAATTCATAAGAAATTAACTGTCATTCCAGAATGGAAATTAGAATGGTTAAGGAATAATCCTGTAATGAACAAACGGGCAACAATTGAATTTGCGGACAATCGCATCTCTAAATACATTGCTCAATTGGGAAGATGCTCGGTAACAGGTGAAGAATTAGAACTCGACACTATGCAATGTCACCACATTATCCCTTATCACGTTAAGCAGGATGACTCATATAACAATCTAACAATTGTAAGTTATGAGATTCATAAACTAATTCACGCTACCAACCCGAAAACTATTGAGAAATTCCAAAAGGCCCTTAGCCTTACAAAAGAGCAGTTAAACAAACTCAATAAACTCAGGGAAAAAGCAGGAAATGACACTATATAACTCTCTCATGAAATAAGCAAAATCGCATAATAATAACTTGTTCCGATTAAATTGCTGTGAGGAAACAGAAAATCTATTAATATCGATGGAACGCCGTATGAGTTGAAAGGCTCACGTACGGTGTGGGGCGGGGGAAAAGGCGGAGATAACTTCAAAGTCTTACCTATCGCTATTATCAATTCAGTTGGAGTCTCTTTACGATTAACCAAGCTTCAAGAAGGTCTTGGAGAATAGGACAATCCGAGGAGTGTAGGCTATACTATTTAGCTTATAAAGATTGCTATCAAGAACAAATGGCTCAACTTATTGCAATGAAAAATAAAGCTGCCAGTGCCATTAATGGAGATGTAAGTTCTGACGGTTTAAGTGCTATGTTGGGTGACGATGGTGACCTACAAAGCATGTTAATAAAGTCTATTAAAAAAGGCGAAAAATTAAAAGGTTCTACAGAAGAATGGGTAGCACAAACATCTAACCGAGCAAGAGAACTGTTGTCTGGAATCGGTAAGAAAAAACAGCGTAGTGCTAAGGATCAATTTATCGCTTGGGTTAAACAAACAATTAACACGGAATCGACACTCAATGTGCTTCTTAAAAAAGCAGATAGTATTTCTGCAAACATTGAAAAAGGGAAGATTAATGGATTCCATTTTAATAATGGTGTCTTAGAAATCGACCTCATTGAAGCATTCGGCTTTGATATGGTAGCAGACGGAGCGGTGTTGTCTCACCTGGTGAGTTGTGAGAGAAAACCAGCAAGTACAACTTCATCATATCAACTGTCAATTTTTGATGTAGAACCTGCAGATAAAAAAGCAAATAAAACAAAAAAATCACAAACTCCTGTTCAAGGACAACTTGTGATGAGTTTATTTTAAAAAATAATGAGGAGGTCGTTAAAATGGAAGTTATCATTTTTATCATCATCTACTTTCTAGTAGAACAATATTTCAGAGAAAGAAACCAGGCTTTCGCGTGTCAACAATCAAGACAGGTATTCTTTGAATATGCTGAATCTTTGGAGGTAGTAGATTGTAGTCAAACAGAAGAAGTTCATCCTTCTTCTGTCCTACAAGGATCCGAAGAAGCTGAAATAAAAGAACCAATTGTTTCACAATTAGATGATGAGTCTCTTGAACTTTTAGATAAGTTAATAGTTGAGTTTAGTGATGATTTTGTCGAAGACGAAAATGAGTATGTATATGTTCCGGACGAAGAAGATTGCCTTTCTATTCATGATTTTGAACAGGATGTACAATCTGAACCGATTGAGGAAACCTATGTAAACTATTCAACAGCTCGAATAGCTGATGAAGTAGATGGACATCAACAATGGACTGCAAAGGTTATTGGTATTGAAGGAGAATATCTCCATATTTCAGATGGGTCAAGAATATGGGTTAAAGTAGGGAAACGAAAGGCTTCAAAACTTACTATTGATTCAACCATTAACCTTGAAATTGAAAGGTTTGGAAACGACATTACAGTGAATTGTTTACACCTTCTTGAACAACCAGTTACTTCTGATTATTCAATTCCAGATGAAATTTATAATGGAGTTTCTGAAAGTAGAATTGCTGTTTAAATGCAATGAAAAGTAATGAGTGCGATTTTTTATCGCCTCTTACTCCAAGAGTAAAAATAGATTTTTTACTTTTGGAGTAAGAATTATAAACAAAAAAATAAGGAGTTGGTATCAACGCGGGACTTTTCGACTAAATTTTATTGAATTTAACATAAAAGTTTTAATTTCTAAAAAAAACTTGTCGTTTGTCGACTGTTTTCGACAAAGTTTTCAAAAAACTTATAGTAATATATACGCATTGTTAAATTCTTTACAACTTTCTATGACGATATAATTAGTCATAAAGACACAAATAAAGAGTGGAGAGTGCGCCTGGAATCATGATAAAAATAATTATTAAGAGATATAAAGAGGTGGTCTAAATGCTATTCAAAGAAGAAGGAATAAATAATTTCATTACCGAACTAAAAGAAGACAAAATGAACGTTGAAAGAATTAATTTCACTTATAACAATCAAAATCAAAGTTATACGCTTATAACTTGTGATGGCGTACCAGGTATTGCACAAGAAGCTGATTATTATGAAAATCTAGGTGAGAACCTTATTTATTCCGATATGAGTTGGTTGCAACCCATTTGCAAAGCCTTTAAGTGTAAGATACAAGCTAATGTAAAAGTTTTAGCCGATGGTTCTCTTGACCACGAACATATTACGGTAGAAGCTAATTTGATGGTACCAAAGAATGTTGGGCCAAACATTCATGGATTTTTATATCCGCGATTTAGAACCTTTGTAAAGTTTTACCCCTTAGTAAAGGAGATTAAGTTTAGTCTTACTTCTAAAGATTTTAACTCGCAGATATGCAACATCTTTTTCACTTTAGAGTTTGATGCCAAAAAAGTAAATGCAATCCTCAGGGACCAAGGAAATGTCAATCAAGGAGTGCTTGAGCAATGGTTAAATCGAGCTGAACGTTGTTTATTACTTACAAGGGATAAGGCTGCACATGGAGATTTAAAGCGTTCAGTACATTCTTTTGAAGTTATAAATGGGAAAGCCAATGCAAAATCCGTCTCAGTAAATTGCCATTTTAAAAATAATGATACAATGGATGATAGTCAATGATGAGTCGCACGTTGAAAGTAAGTACGTTACTTATCCTACTAATGATATTACTCCTTTGGTTACCAGACATAACAGTGTATGCAAATGAACAACCACTCCCGTTTTTACCACAACAAGACAACACTTCTGAGAATAAAGGTTTTAATGAAACCGTAACAAATATGACAAATTCAGTTAATGATAATGCTCCACTTATTTCCAATGTAGTGTTTACAATCCTTGCAATTATGTTTTTAATTGGAATTGCAAAAATGGCATATGCATTAGTAACGAAAACAGGAATGATACTCAAAGCATCCACTGGTACTCTTATAGGCATCCCCGTTTTCATAGTATTATTTAGACTTTTCTTCATCATTGCATTTACAACAACGGGCCAAGGTATTGAAGGATTAGCTACCGATGTGATGTTGTTGTTGATACAAATAGGTTTTTATACTTCAATGGGTATGATATTGATTGGATTGCTTATGAAACTATTTCATAAATTTCTTAACCACCCTGAGTATGCAAGGTGGAGTAAGAGATTGTTAATTGGTTCCATAACACTAGCGCTATTAACTGCTATAATGCCAGCAGTCGTAAGAGGTATTTAGTAGGTTAGGAAGGAGATGTATGTAATGTTAAAGCTAGTAATTGATAATTCCCATACAAAGGATAAACAGACACAACCTCTGCCGACGTGTAGATTAAGTTGTGAGCTGTTTGACCCAATTACAGAGCAATGTGGTATTAACTATAATATTTCTCCCGATGACCCTTTGTTTACAGCGCGTTGCGGAGATTTAATTTATAAGGATGACTCAGCTGCTATATCCCTTAATGATGATATGCTATTAAATACAGATGAAACAAACATGGATTTCTTTGAAGAGGACCTAGAGTTTGATTCTAATGATGAAACACTCTTTATGGATTATAACGGTCATGCTTTTGACGCTATAAAATCAACGTATCCCAACAAACCAGATTTTCCAGCGCAAAGAGACGATGCTTTGTGGTACATATCTCCTAACGGTGATTTTGGATGTTGGATTATTAATCAAAAAAGGAACTTTATGACTGTTCCAAGTAATAATTCACCGAAAGAGGGCTGGGTTAAGAATGTATACCAGTCTCCTTACCCTCTTCACGACCATAAATCATCATTGCCTTTAGCTTCACGAATGGCTTGGTATGTTGATGAAGACGGGTATGGTCAATACGTTCTACTGTCAAATGGTAAAATCTCGTTGATATCTTCACCAAAACCTTACAGTTGGTAATAGATTAAGTCTTTTGGTGTTGATAAGCCATTGGTAGAGTTGGTATAATGAATATAACCAGTTAATAAAAATTTTATAAAAAGGGACAAAGCCCAAACAGAAAAAGGTATTAAACACCTTTTTTCTTGTTTGGGCTTTTTTTATTTGAGGAGAGAGAAATGAATAATATTTTGGTCATTGATGAACAAAGTAATTATCGTGATGGTGTTAAGAATTTGCTTGAAATTAGTTTTAGTAATTGTGTAGTTGATACATACAGTTCAGTGTCAGAGTTTGAATCTACAGAGTTGGATATAACTCCCGATATAGTAATAATCGATCCTTCCAATAGTTTAAATAACTATCAACCAACAATTAATAAGTTTATAGAATGGGGAGTTAAAGTTGTCCTTTTAACATTAGAGTCTGAAAAGGAGAAACATTGGCAGTTTGTGTTGAAGGATGTGCAGGGCTATTTAGTTAAGGACATGAGTACACCCGAACTACTAACAAACCTGAAAGACATATCTAATGGTAATCGCCGTATTCACCCGACCGTCGCTAACGTTTTCCTTGAAAGGTTCCAAGAGAGTTTGCAAGCAAACCAACGTTTTTTAAACGAAAAACATGATATGTGACCTTCAATAAATAATATTTCACTTGCAAATAGTGTAATATGTGTTATATTAATAATAAATTAATGTACTGAAGGGAGTTTTTTAAATGAAGACAATTGCTATTTTTGGAGGAGACCAAGAGTCCACTTACAAACAAATCGGTAAAAAGTATGGTTGCAAAGTCTTGTTCCATAACGGGAAATCTCGAAACGGCGGCAATAAGCGGGAGTTTAAAAATATCATTCGAAAAGCTGATATCGTTGTTTGTCTTTATGGAGCATTAGGTCATGTTTCCCAAGATTGTGTTAAGGAAGTCTGTAAAAAGTTAAATAAGGACCTATTGTTTCATGGACAGGGAGCCAGCGGGGCAATAGCAAAGGGGTTAGAAGGTATTGAGAGACGTACTGAGAAAGTGGCATAACCATCAAGGTAGGTGATGATAAGTGGGGAAATACTTATTTTTAGCTGAAAAACCCTCCCAAGCTAAACAGTTGGCCAAACCTTTTAAACACGCCAGCAAGGGGAGTTATATAGAAATAGAACCCTGTTCTTATTTACCAAATGGAGCGTTTGTTGTTCATGCTGTTGGACATTTATGCGAGTTAGCACAACCGTCAGATTATAACCCTAAATGGAAAGATTGGTCTCTATCCGACCTACCACTAGCACCACCTAATCTTGAATTTAAACTAAAAGTATCTCCTTCAGGAAGAAATCAATTTTCAGTAATAAAACGGTTAGTATTGGATAAATCCGTATCAACAATAATTCATGCATGTGATCCGGCTCGAGAAGGACAAAGCATTGGTGATCATATTTTGAACCTAATTGGCAATAAAAAACCGGTAAAAAGACTATGGACCACAAGCTTAACTAAAGATGCTGTACTTAAATCACTTGCACAACTTAAAGATAACGCCTTTTTTCTCCCTCTTTACCATGAAAGTATTGCAAGGCAGCGTAGTGATTGGATTATGGGATTAAGTATGACACGCTTAATGACTTTGTTATTACAAGAAAAAGGTGTTCATTCTTTATTTACCGTAGGGCGTGTTCAAACTTCATTACTATCAATTATTTATGAAAGAGAGAAGAGTATTAGTCGTTTTGTTAGCAAACCATACTGGGATATTGAAGCTACATTTAAAATCGGAAATTCAAAGTTTACTGGGAAATGGTTTAAGCCAGATGAAGAACATATTTTTGAAAGAGGACAAGCTCAACTTCTTGCAGAGTATTGTAAACAAAAAGAAGCTTACGTGTATTCTTTAGATTCCGAAAAGCAGATAGTGAAACCACCTCAGTTTTATAATCTAACAGACTTACAAATTGAAGGAAATAAAAAGCTAGGGTTATCACCTATGAAGGTTCTTGAGATTGCCCAGAATCTTTACGAACAAGGGCTTATCAGTTATCCACGTTCTCAACCTAAACATGTAACACCAAACGAGGCAGCGTTATTTCCAGTAATATTAGATAACTTACGTGAAATGTCAGAATATAAAGAAATACTATCACAACCGATACGTGACATCTCTAATGATAAGCGCTACATTGATGAATCGAAGGTAGATGACCATCACGCCATTATTTTGACGGAACAACCGGTGAAATTATCCACTCTCACTAAGCACGAACAAATCATTTATGATTTAGTAGCTAGGTCTATGATAGCAGCGCACCTTCCTGATGCCGTCTTTAACAACACGGACCTGGTAACCGTTGTAGATAATAAGTTTTCATTTATCACCAAGGCCTCACTTGAAGTGGAAAAAGGTTGGCAAGTTATTAAAGATACAAATTCAAGAGAAGGGAAAAATCAGCTAGGATATACACTTCCTAACATAGCCAAAGGTGATAAAGGTCATGTCTCCCAAACTCAGTTAGATGAGGGAAAGACAACCCCTCCAGTTAGATTTACGCAGGGTCACTTGGTTAAAGTAATGGAAAACGCCTCATCCTATATACCCGCTAATGAAAAAGAGGGTCTTACAAAAAAGGAGCTCTCACTCGGTACTGTGGCAACCAGAGCAAATATAGTTAATCAGCTTTTAAAACAAGGATACTTGCGAATTGAAAAAAATAAGGTCTACATGGAAACTAAAGGTAATCTGTTAATAGACGCTCTTGGTCCAGAGTCATTTTTAACATCTCCTATTACAACAGGAAAAATGGAACAATATCTTGAGCAAATAGGTAATGGCAAAGCCGATTATAGCAAATTTGTAGCTCGCATATTAGAACTTACAAAACAACACGTGGCAAAAACCATTGACGAATCTAAACACTGGGACTTTTCGCAACATATAGTTGAAATGCAAAAGCAAATTGAAGTTGGAGTATGCTTCCTATGTGGCAGTCCTGTCATTGACAAAGGGCATTCATACACTTGCTCGTCCTATCAAAGTTCTGCTTGCACTTTTTCGATATCCAAGAAATTTAAAAATAAAGAGTTAACTAAGCATCAGGTCAGTGAATTATTAAAAAAACGTACAACACCGCTAATAAAAGGGATACAAAAAAGCAACAAGGAAGGGACTTACGATGCTTTTCTTGTTTGGAATGATGATGAAGGACGCTGTAAGGTGAGTTTCGAAGGTGTACCTCTGAAACAACCTAAAGGTAAATAATCATAAGAATAGAAAGAGAGGGTGATGACCAGATGCTATTACAGCAAACACAAGGTTTCAGGAAGCAATTTGAAATGAGAGTTGATGATGAAGTACTTCTATTAAATGACATTCAACATGGAGAAATTACTTTACCACGATATACAAGAGGCACCATCGTCTCACTCTACAATCAGTTCAAAGCAATGATTTGGTTTGATAATGTACTTGAAAACGGTTCTGTTTCATTGGAAGGAAACCAACTACTTAATGGGTTGGCTCTGGAATTAGATAGAGAACACTTTGCAATTGCATATGTTCCTAAAGCTTTTGTTCATGCCATAATTTCTGAGGAAAAAGCAAAATTTATACCTTATTTTTCTGATGACCCTAATAAAAAGGTTGAATTGAATATAAGAAGGTTAAGTAAGAATGGTTCAGAAAACCTATCAGGTTACTATTTTGAAGACCTCCTTCAAATAATTAGTTTTAACTTCAAACAATGGGCAATGCATCATTTAGCAGACAACCGTATATCCCAACCATACCATTCGAATAGCGTTATCCAATTTCTTGATAATAAGCAAGAACTAGAATGGATTTTTGCAACGGTAACTGGAGTTTACTATGAATTTTACCAAAATTACGAATTGAATATAAGGGGAGAAACAATAAATGAATAACGAAAAGTTAATAGATTTAACCATTGAACGTTTCAGCACTTCGGATATATATACTAGGAATCGCGAAATTATATTTTTACAAAATGTACAAAAGGATTCCATTGGTCCAGGTAACTTAAATCACTTAGGAGTCTTATTAATGAGTCTCCAAAATTACGGATATGAAGGGACAGCAACAACAAGGATTCTTTATCCTAGTGTTTATTCATTCTTAGATGAAGTTAAGTCAAAATATGAAAAATCTAACAGAACACTCTTATATTCTTTTATTCAGATATTGAAGCAATATATTACTGAGTATGAACAGACCAAGGTAATTCAAAAAGTAGGTTAAAATAAATGATTACCAAAGGGAGTGAGTAAAGTGAATTCAGCACTACTACACAACGGGAAGGTGATAACAGCTAGAGAGTATCATGCAACTGAACACGGTACCAGAATTTCTTGTATTGATAAAGGGTGTAATGTACCAGTTATATTTGTTCCGGCAAGCGAGTCTGTTGGTCCTCATTTTAAAACAACAGGAAAAGGAGATTCCAAGCACCATTCTACTTGTGGGTTTTATAAACCTTTAAGTTTTATAGAGTCTGCCAAGAAAATAGAAGAATACCAAGAAGACTTCCTAGATAGGGGTATTCAAGAGAATGTATTAAGAATAAACCTAAGTAAAATAGATCCAGATTATCAAGAAAAGGAGAGAGAGACCACAGAGCGGGAAAAGAAAATAACTGACCCCAACGAGGTAAAGGTCAAACAAGATAATAATAATACACCGAAAAGTATAAGTTCACTTAAATCCATTGTAAAATTGTTAAGTTCCTACGAGCCTGATGTGTTAAGTTCTATACTCGTCAATATAAGAGGAAAGAAAATACCAATCTCTTCTATTATTGTAGACCAAGTAAAAGCTCACGAAATCCTTTGGACTGATAAAATCGTGGACCAGATAGGGTATTTTGTTTATGGTACCGTGGAAAACGTACTCCGAAGAGAAAAGGTATGGTATATCAATTATAAAATCGTAGATAACACCATGTTCTCACTTGTGTTATTTGATAAGTACTTTAAACACTTTTCATATTCAGACGAACAATTGGTTGGAAAGACTATTTTAGCATGGGGCCAACTTAAGAAAAATACGTTCAATGACAAAAACACAACTGAAATGTCTATAAAATCTGACCGATATATAGAATTTTTAAAATGATAACTATGGGAGAAATAAATGAGTAGTAATATCGAAATCAAGTATCCTTCAGGGCATAATCCAGCAGTAAATAAAATACTAAACTACAGCAATAATATGCCATTCTTAAAGTTGTATTTTGAAAATTACCTCACTTCAAAATCTAGAGTAGTTTTTCAAACTTACCCTCAATATTTAAAGGAATTACAAAAAGAATTATTACACTCTAATTCCTTTATAGAAAAGGCATTATATCGCTTGGTAACTCAACTAGTAGAAAATATAATTTGGGAGGAGGAAGAGAATACCGATGACTAACATTCTTTTAAAATACTACACAAGCCTCTCTTTCGGTACTCAATACGTTTCATTCTTGGTCATGATTGTATTTTTAATTTTCTCAAGATTATCTAGTGAGAGTTCAAGTGAAAATCCTTTATATTATTTCCTATTTCTCACTATAGTTACACTAAATTTACCAGTAGTAAAACTTCAAATACATTCAGAAAGATGTCAGTACTTTACTTATAACAAAAAGGAAATGGTGGAGGATATATTATGAAATCAACAGGTATTGTTAGAAGGGTAGATGAATTAGGTAGAGTGGTTATTCCAGTGGAAGTAAGAAGAACTTTAGATATAAATCATAAAGATTCTATTGAAATGTTCGTAGACCATAACAATATTGTACTGAAGAAATACGTAGCTTCTTCATCTTGTATACTTTGTGATGAGGCTGGTGATACCGTTGGATTTAAAGGTAAACAAATATGTAGAAGTTGTTCTAAAGAATTAAGCTTGACTCCAGTAACTGTTTAATTCAACTAATTGAACGTTACGTAACTTTATAAATTAATAACTAGTCGGATTATTATAAAAAAGGAGTCAACTCTAATGGATGAAAAACATACTAAATATGGTTTTTTGAAATCTTACGAATACCCTATAAAGGGTATTCATCCCAATACATTTAAAATGCATCAAATTAAGCTTAATAATGAAGAGACAGAATTTCTCTATAATCAACTTAAAGAGTTTAGACGTAACAAGAGGGAATGCATAGGGTACGGTGACGAAAATTGAAAGTGTTTTTAAAGTTCATTTTAATCCCTCTTCAACTATCATCTATTACTGCTCTTTTAGCATATGCTATCTATTGTTTTTATCATATTGGTTTTGGTGGGAGGGTTATCATACCTGATTGGTACTATATAGGCAATGATGGTTCAGAACAACCTTTCCCAGTACATGAGGTTATTCACTATTGGTTAATTAAAGGAATAGCTTTTGCATTTTATAGTGGATTAGTAATATTTATAAGCTCTTGTTTTGTTATACTATTAATAAAAGGTACGAGGGAAAATTGCAACTAAACAACATGATAGGTGACCTAAAATGATAAAATATATGTTTGATAGCGTCGGCTTTTTTATGGCTGAAGATATATCAACTCTCGAAAAAAAAATCAACGATGATTTTAGAGTAAAAGAACTTGGAGCAAAAATAAAAGATGTAAAAGTAAATACCCCTTTAGATGAAAATGGTAATATATATTTCTTTATAGCTACAGTTGTCTTTGAAATGGAAAAATAGTATTTTGAGTAGTGACGTCATTAACTATGCCCTTATAGGAGGTTAGTAATGGAGAGGGAAATAGAACAATTCGATGGTATTAAATTGGATAGTCGAGGTTTTTACAATCGTGATTATATCGTTTCAACGAAACTTAATACTTTATTGAATTTTAAACATTGGGTTTGTTATGCAAATTACGATGGGGAAGAAAATAAAGATAAATGTATAAGAATGAGTGAAAAGATACCAGGAATAACTCTGTTCAATGAACCACTTAAGAAATATATGAGGAAAAAAGAAATAGAAAAAACCTTTAAGATTAAGTTAACTCCTGGTGACAGGACTAATTTAGACTTTCTAGTTGGATTTTATAATGTCGAGTCTTTTGGGTTTGCTGGCATATTTAATGTAGCAGCTGTTATAAAGGATAAGCACCATCAAATAAGGGTGGAACAACCGGAAATTTGGAAACAAGTTTATAAACTGGTTGAATAACGACTTCATCTGAGGAAACTCAAATGAAGTCGTTTTATTATTTCAATTTAACAAGAACCTGTTTACCTGAAGCTTTTTTAAGTGCTTTTTTTAATCGTTGTTTTTGATTATTAGATACTTCTTTGGCCACTGAAAACACCTCTCATATCTAGATATTGAATATCACAATTATTACCCATTATATTTTCTTTTATACTTCTACTTCCTTTGTTCCAATCATATACTTTACCAAATTACTAGATTGCCCAATGACCCTGAACTATTAAAAAAAGAGTACGTCTTATAGAGAGGAGATTGGAATGGGAACTTTTAAACCATCACTAGGAACCCAAACAGGAACAAACAAAAAGCCATTTATTACAGAAGTGGTACGGAAGAAAGAAAATGATAGAAAACCCTCAACTACTCCAAAGGAAAAAACACAGACCATACAAAGGAAAATTCGGAGTGATAAAAAGAAAGATATTAAAATTCCCCTTACTCTTACGCAGAAACAATTGTTGAAGAAAATTGCAAGGAAAAATCGGACAACTGTTACTCAAGCTTGTACAAAACTAGTTGAAGAAGGATTAACGTTTTTTGAGACCTTTCCAGAAGTTGATTATGAAAATTCAACTTTGACCGTACATGCAAAGTTATCCAATTTTTATTCAGAACAGCTATTTCTTTACGAACTCGAATGGGATATGAGTTCTCGGAAAGCAGCTCACCGAATATTAACGTATGTAATGGAGAGAAATTACAATGACTATGAATAAATACAGTAAGCTAAACCTAATCGAAGAAGAAATGCAGTATTATGATGGTCGGAAGAAAATGATTTTAGAAAAAGTACTATACACCCTTTCAAGAACCACGTATGTATCTATTACACCTAAAATAAAAAAAGATTTATTTATAAGGTCAATTGCTTTTTGTAAGGACATTGAACGATTAACCGATGAGTTATTTGACCAAGGTAAGTTAATGAATATACTACTTAGTGATTTTGTTAAGGAACTTAGTAGAAATAAGGGATCTTTGCCAGCTTATCACTATCTTATGGAGCGAACTGAGAAATCACTTAAAATCGATCATTATTCTCAGTCATCATTCCAAACTTCCACAAAGGGGAGAATTCAAAAACTTCCTTTACATGTAGAAGTACTTCGTGAAGAAGTATTACGATTAGAATGGTTTCTATATGACCTTGAAGATTCTGTACCAGGTCATAACCTAACTGTAGAGCTTATTCTGGAGATATTATATAGTGATTTTATTTTATCTGTTAAACGCGAGGGCATGGAGAAGGCAGTAGACGCTATTATAAAAATAATTGAAAATTAACGCTTCTCCCTATACAATCCATAATCTTATAATAAACCTTTTGAATAAAATTAATAAAGCTTGATTAAAAGTCCTGTATGGTATGCAGGATTTTTTTATTCCTCAATCGGTCCATATAATGGAATGAAGGGATTGCTCAATATTAAAATATTTGAAATAATGGGTATTGAAATATGGCTTTAAATAAACTATATAGTGGGTGCATTTATGAATTTTACAATCACATTGAATGAACAAGTAAAACTAGAGTTGGAGAAACTTTGGGAAAAGGAATTTAAAAAAAAAGAAATAAACTTACCTTTTAAAAAAACTCCTACTTCCTTTGAAAACCATCAAGCAATGATAAATTTTATTAATGAAGAGTTTCCTCTATGGTCGAAAATACTTGAAGACTCACAACTTTCAAATCTGACAAACAAGATAAATCAAGCTGTAAATCATAGTACAAACCCTCACCAAGCCACAAGTAACATTAGAGAGCTATTTAATCTCCTTGTTAATCTCTCAATTCAGAAGGAGATTATCTATTCAAAATCACCAGAAGGGAAACTTATTACCAAGCTAGATACAACAGAAGCAAAAGGGTTTCATAAGTACATAACTAATAAACCATATAGTACTCGTAATTCAAACCTCGACAGTAAATTAATTTATGGTACATTTCTAGCAATACTTTTTGAAAAAGGGTTTGTAAAAAAGAATGATATTCAAGAATTATTAAAATCACCGGAAGATATTTTTAATGATTATCAAACGGATTATGAAGAAGCAATCAATGTTTTAAAGAAAAAAAAGAACGAGTTAGAGGAGCAAATAGGAACATTACAAAATTTCATTTTAGACATCGAAGAAAAGACAAGTAATGATATTAGTAGTCTAAATAAAGAATGGAAAAAAGAAGTTTCAGATTTAGTAAGTGAAAAGAAATCTTACATCGAAACTTTGGAAGCGCAGTATTCAGAAAAACTGAAATTAAGCGGACCAACACAATATTGGAATGAGCTTTCAAAAACATATAAGAAGCAGGGGATCATTTGGTCTATAATTTCTCTAATCATTGGCATAGGTCTAGGATTTATTATTTGGGGATTATCTTTACATTTAAACCTCTCTGACACAACAGACGTAACAAACACACTTCAAAAATACTTAATTGTTGCGGTTGCTACTTCAATTGGTTTTTATCTCTTAAGTCAAGGAGTTAAAATCACAATGAGTCGTTTCCATCTTTCGACAGATTATGAAGAAAGAGCTCAACTAACTAACGTTTATCTTGCATTAATTAAAGCAGAAGAAAATTACCCTACTGAAGAAAAGCAGATTATTTTACAATCTATTTTTAGTAGATCAGAAAGTGGTTTAATAAAAGGGGATTCAGGTCCAGTAATGCCTAATAATATCTTGTCGCAACTACTTAGAAATACAAGATAGTGGTTAGCAGGTATCTCTTCCCTCTTACATAATAATCAACCTTTTTTATAAAAACCAAACTTAAATCTGATAAAGAAGAATCCATTTTAATCAATCTTTTTTCAAAAAGGATTCTTCTTATTTATTGTAAAATAAGGGTTTGCGAGGAGTTTTTGCTCAAATTTTATTTCAAAAGCTACATTCAATCTATACAAAAAAAATCTTGCCACCCTCTCGCATAAACAAAATTTCTAGCAGCTTCTTTCCAAATAAGAGTCGCACAATCAGTTGAACAAGCTCGCTCTATACCTAAATTTAGAGTTGAGTCATTTAAAGTGTAATAGAACTCTTTTTCTTTGGAGGATACCCTAATACCGCACCATTCACATTTACAAGACCAATTACGTTCGCTTGAAAAACTTTTTTGTCTATATTGAGGGTATGGTAAGCCATATTTGTCCTCACCATGTTCTGGAAAAGATAAATGAGTTTGACTAGATATAAAAGTATAAAATTCCTGTTTTATATTTTCTTTTTTTATCCATTCGTCCATTTCGGACATTTGATAAAATTTCATTACCTTTTCAAGATATGGTAATATTTCATCTTTAGTAAAGATTATGCCTTGATTATCAGACAAAGCATAAAGTTGTTCTGCTTCGCCATTTTCTCTTTCATCTACTATAACTTCTGTAGGAAAAAAAGATAGAAATCTTCTTTTTTGTAAATTCATATTCCCCATTCGTCTCACTCCTTTTGTCTTTTGCTTTAAAAAGAACCAAGATTCTGTTCAAAACCTGTGTTCATCCTATTATTAATTGTCACATTATTACTAACATTTTTAAATGGAATTAATTATATCTGAGTTTTTCCACTTATGAGCTGCATTGTTTTTCCTTGCTAGATGTCTCTCCAAATAAATCATTGTAGTTTCTATTTTTTTATGACCAAGAGTCTGCATAATACGGTAAATATCAACACCCAATTCAGCACTTGTAATAGCAAATGCATGACGGAAATGGTGCGGTCCAATGGGGGATGTACGATGCTTTACTACTGGTAAGTCTGTATTATTTATTACTTTGGTAAGATAGTTCGATAAATACTTGAAAGTATAGGGTTTTTGTTTAGCAGTTGTAAAAATATAAGATTCATCATTGTCTGCTATAACTGTATCTAAACCTCTCCGTCTTCTAAAAGCAACGATTGAATTAAAAACAGGTGGATGAATCAATACTTCCCTTTCTTCATTTCCTTTCCCTATCACTTTTAGCCAATATTCTCCTTTATCATAAGATAGGTCGCAGATTCGCGCATTACAAATCTCTCGGATACGACACCCTGTTGTGGCTAATACTAATATAAGAGCATAAACAATTGGATGACCTTTAAAATACTCCATGAGTTGTATTACTTCCACAGAATTAAGGTCTTTGTTTGCTCTATCCCGTCTATGAATGTTGCTACTTAAGAATGTTTCATGGATCGGCTCATTTAGATATTGGCATTGGAATAGGAACTGGATAAATGATTTAATAATTACAATTTTTCTTGCTATGGTTGACACAGAATATGGTTTTCCACCTTTGCCGTTAGGGACAACCTTTAACCATTCTTGAAATTTACGGATATTTTTTCTTTCTAGGCTTTTCAGTAAATTATTTATATTTCTTCTTTCGTTTTTCACTCCGAATCTTTCATGGTTCTCTAACATTTGCGAATAGAACCATAATAACTCTCTAAAATACTCCCGCTTCGTATTTTCCATTCTGTTCTTTCTTTTATCCATATCTTTTTCTTTATGGACATAATAATAAATCATTTCTAGGTCATTAAATATTAGATAATTGTTCTCATCTAATATATCTTTCATTTTTATGTAGTATTCTTCATTAAGCATTCTATTAATAAGTGCATACCTATGAGTTTTATTAATTTCGTCCTTTTCTATTAATGAAATTGGTTTTACTCTTGTATATATTACCCCATTATCATTATGTTCCATATCTATAACCTCCACTTGTGTATAACTATATAGATAAAGATTAATAATTAATAGTTTATATTATTTAATTAAATGTTACTAGAAAAATACTCTATTTGTCTATTTACTATTTTTATATATATATTTAATAATTAAATAGTAGCAATCGACATTTAACCATGTAGAAAGTTTATCTCATTTACATACTATATTTTGTATTACGTAGTGGACTAAATACTGCGCAGCGAATAATTTCGTTTATGGAAGAATGTACTATATAAAATGTTTTTATTTATCGGAGGTAGGTGTTCAACAATCGGGCTAGATTGTTGAGGAAGTATTAAAAAACAAAGTGGCTATTTGTGGTAAAGTAGGGTATAGCAGATGATGCTGGAATGAAAAATCAGATAATAAATTTAGCTGCAAAAGGGGTAATATTAGGTAATTTGTAGCGTAAGACCTTTTTTATATAAAAAAGGAAAGTTCAGAACTGAAATTTTTTAGTAAAGGAAAATATAGGAGTGGTAGAATGGATGCTATGCAAGCAAGTATTACTATGAAAAGAATATTAGAAGATACGAATAGAATTAAGAACAATACCATATGCACTTTAATTGATGGTGATTGGGGAATAGGTAAAACACATCTCATTAAAAATTATTTTGAACAAGATGAGCAGTACGAAGTAATATACGTTTCTGCATTTGGTAAGAATGCAGTCAAAGAAATTGAAAATACTCTCCTAATTAACTTAATACCTGGATTTAAGGATGTCAAAGATTTTGGTGGATTTTCAAAACTACTTGGTAACTTTGCAAAAGATATTGTTGATAAATTTGCTGGAGTGAATATTGAAAATTACTTAAATTCATTTTCAATAGAAGACATTAAGAATCATAAAAAAGATAGTAATAAGAAAATAATATGTTTTGATGACATAGAAAGGAAATCTGATTCAATTAATATGAAAGATATGCTTGGTCTTATTGAAAGAGCGTCAATAAATTTCGATGTTGTATTAATTGCAAATACAATGAAATTTGGAGAGGAAGACTTAAATATATTTAATTCATATAGGGAAAAGGTGGTTGACCATGTTATTAAAATTAATAAGTTAAATAGAGACATATTAAAGGACATTTTAGATGGTGGAGGTGAACTGAATAAAGATGAAATAATTGATATATATCTTGAAAATATACTAGCATTTGGAACGTCTTCAGTATACAAAAGTTATGTTGCTGATAAGATGTATAATTTGAGAATATTTTTGAAGTATTTCGAGATGATTTTACGTGCAAAAGAAAATATTGGGGTTAAAAATATTGATATAGAGCTTTTAAGAATGTGTAAAGCAGTTGTATATGATTATTATTTCCAAACAGATTCCAAGGAAAATAAACAAATGAATTTTGATAAATTCAACATTTACAATGATTTAAAGAGAATTTTGTTATTTGAAAATATCTCAAATGATTCCTTTAAATCGTACAAGAACCAAATTTCAGAAATAAGACAAGATATCAAGACTTTGTATAACTTGTATCGTTTGAATGATGAAGAATTTGGATTTCTTATTAACAAAATTGATGCAAAAATTAGGAGAAATGAATTGGATTATTTTATTGACCAAACAAGTACAATTTCTCTCGCAAGCGCATTAGAAGAAAATAAAATACTCGATGCAAAAAGATATAAAGAATTATTAAGGATTGCAATTGAAATTTATGCACCTAAAGAAAATGCCACTTATGTCCCGTTTAAGAATACCGTATGGAATAATGTTGACATGTACGGTAATGAAATAGAATGTAACAAAAAAGTTAAGTTGTTTATTGAAGAATTGAATAATAGTTGTAAAGAAAAATACAATAGCTTTATGAATGAAAAAATCAATGATTGTATGCGATTGAAAGATTATGATCAATTATTAAAGTTGCTTAAATGTGATGATATTAATGAGCTTTCACAGTTTGAGGTAATATTTGATTACTATTTTTCTAAACTAGAACATCGACATTCTCAAGAAAACCAAGAAAAAATTGAAAAGCTTATTCATGTAACTAAAAATAGTTTGATAGGAAATTTCTTTGTGGAACGTATCAACAAGGAAGACTCCTTTACTAACAAAAAAAAATTTCAGCATTTTGAATACATCTTGGAAATGAAAATGTATCATGAATCTCAAATGGAGCATCAAATAGAAAATCAGATGAATTATCCAGAGATTTGATTTTTTAATATACAAATTATTTGATGTTGCATACAACCATATTATTAATAAATTTCAAAAACCTTGCACCTTTCTCTATTAAAGAGTGCGATTTCCTTTATGTTCAGGTCAATATTGAGTATTACACGTCGGAGAATAGCTATTTATGTTAATAGGAACTATACTAATTTCAAAATAACATATTTGATATAGAGAAAATTGAAGTGGGGGTTGTTGTTGTCTATATGAATTATAGGAAGTTAGAATTGTTTATATTATTGGCTAATGATGAAAAATTGCCCGCCCCCTAATTTTAAAACAATTCTTAATGATGAACTACCATATGTGAGGGAAGTTTTTTTAAATTGGGCAAACGTTTTTGTAGATAGAGATGGAAAATTAATACGTGAACTTCAAACTACTTTTAATTCAAGTTTCTGGGAACTTTATCTTTTCAGCGTTCTTAAACATTTAAATCTTGAAGTGGATTTTACGAAAAATAGACCTGACTTTATTTTGAAGGGAAATGACCCTTTTTGTATTGAGGCAACAATAGCAAGCCATCCGAACCGTGGGCAAGCAGAATGGGATAGAAGATATACTGAAGAGGAAATGAAAAATTGACCAAAAGAAAAAGTTGTTGATAACTCAACTCTAAGATTGGCGAATGCTTTTATTTCAAAATCGAAGCATTACAAAAACTCCTATTCAAAACTAGACTATGTTAAGGACTTACCATTTGTAATAGCAATAGCCCCATTTGATTCTCCATACTTTTTTTGCAGAACCATCAGGCGATCCGTAGAGTTTTATATGGTTTCGATCGAATAATTGCTATTGATTGGAATGAATTAGAAAGAGAAGTTATTAATGAGGTTAACTTGACGGATATTAACAAAGAGAATGGTGCAAAAGTACCATTAGGATACTTTAATAATGATGAACACTCCCACGTTAGTGCAGTTATATTTAGTACAGTGGCAACAGCAGGTAAAGCTAGAATGGTTAGTAATGACCCGAGATTAATTATTTCTAGTAACAAAAGGTACAATGACTACGGAACGCAACCAATATTCGAGATTTTAGAAAAGCAAGAAGCGAATGAACATTTTTTGGATGGGCTGGTTGTGTTTCATAATCCAAACGCTATAAAACCTTTTCGTGTTGAACAATTTTATCATCCAATCATTTCGCACGTTTCCAATGATATTTCTGATATACCACATAGAACCTTATTTCAGCGAGAAGTAATAGTAATAAGGAATTCACACAGCTGGTCGAAAAAAAGGAAAAGACAAAAGGGAGAGGAAATTAAGAAATTTTTGTTTAAAAACATAGAGGAAAATGAGTTCCCTGTATTGTATAATTAGATGATAATTACCTATTAAAGAGTATTTTCCTTTAAGGAAAATACTTAGTAACCAAAGTGTAAATATCCATGTAAATAACTATCTTCAATAATCGGGCACGATTATTGAAGAAGCATCACTTTTCTTCCTCAACGAGTGCTATGTTTGTTGAATAAGAGCAACTAATAACTAAAAGTTTGTTGCACAGCATTCCTGTAGTGCGTTAATTTGGACTTTGAAAAAAATAGAGCTCCTCAGTAAGATAAGAGTATAGATACCACTCTAAAACTCAAATCTAAGGAGGAGCTCTTATATGAAGTTTAAAATGCAAGACAAACAAAATCAACTAATTGAAAGGATTTCCGATAAACATCTCGTTGTTGGTGTGGATATTGCCCAACAAACGCATGTAGCACGAGCTGTAAATTATCGTGGTATTGTCGTCGGTGACCCTCTCACTTTTGAAAATAACGAGAATGGTTTCGCTAGGTTAATAGAATGGATTAATCATTTAAAACTTTTAAAAGGATTGAAGACTGAAATAGTAGGGATGGAACCTACTGGACATTACTGGTTGAGTCTATCTAAATGGCTATATGGTCAGGATATTGATGTAGTTACCGTTAATCCTCACCATGTGAAAAGAAACAAAGAAAATCGTGATAATACCCAATCTAAAAGTGATAAAAAGGATGCCCTTGTGATTGCAGATATGGTCAAGAATGGGTATTACTCCTTTATACGACCCAATTCTGAAGCTTTTGAAAAGCTCCGAGTACTAATGGCTAACCGAGATGTAATCGTCAAACGCCTCACCAGTTCTATTAACCAAATAAATCGTTGGGTAGATATTGTCTTCCCTGAACTTCGAGAAGTATTTAAAGATGTAAAAGCTAAGGGGGCAATCGCAACACTTCGGTTATTTCCTACACCTTCAGAACTATGTTCCATGAAAGCTCATGATATTGTGGAAGGTTGGAAAACAGTGATGAAACGTCACGCAGGACTTAAAAAAGCACAATCGCTAATTGATTTAGCCAAAAGTTCTGTTGGTAGTAAACAAGCTCATGAAGCCTATAAGCTGCACTTGGAACATTTACTTGAAGAATTTGATTTAGCAAAAATCCAACTCGAAAGAGTAGAAAAAGAAGTCACTTCCGTACTTGACCAAATTACTTTCGCTAAAAAAGTACTTGCCATTGAGGGAATTAGTGAAATTTCATTGGCGGGTATTTTAGGAGAATCTGGTGATTTAAGTGGCTTCGCGCATGGTAATTCTCTATTACGGCATGCGGGTTTGCATCTGGTAGAAGCAAGCTCAGGTAAATGGAAAGGACAAATTGTAGTCTCTAAACGTGGGAGATCTCGACTAAGGCGCTTTTTATTTTTAACGACATTAAGTCTTGTGAGCAATAACTCTGATTTCAAGCAGATTCATTTTAATAATGTTAACGTCAAAAAGATGAAAAAAATGAAATCTATCATGAAACTCGTAGGAAAACTAGCAAGAATATTGGTGGCAATAGCTAAAAGTAATGAACCATATTGTTCTCAGAAAGTACAACCATTAGTACCTATAGCAGCTTAATTCTAATCGTAAGCTAAGTATGGCTTTAAAGTAATTAAAAGCAGTTTAATAATTCTTGAATGTTGGCTTATTCGTAGGATTACAGAGAAAGCACGGAGTACTGGAATCCGTTGTACCTAAGGGCACAGACCCGTTTGCGCAGCAAAACCGGCCTCCACCCCTTGGATAGGCATGACGAAGGAATGAGAGGGCAAAAGACCCGTTGAGACATGGGAGGGATAGCCTCCAGGGGCGGCGTGGAGAATGCGTGCAGTATATCATGGAAATAAATGGAGTTAATGTTGACTCCTCTATTCCCGCATGCCTTCATGTAGCCTTTATTATCAAAACTCATTCCATTCATCCGTCATTGTTCTTAGAAGTGGTCTGAAATCCTGCGAATAAGCGAGCATTTGTGAGTAAATAGAATCTAACTGAGGGAGTACAACGATACTGTTAATTGCATCAAGACGACCACTGAAAAGGTGTTCGCATAGTATGCATATTAATCAAGTCATTTAGTAAAAAATACCCTTATGATGAAGTAAAGTCGGGGGTGTTTTCTGTGCTATATACAACAATAGTTATAGTTGTTCTTTTAATTTTTTTGTGGTTCATGCCTAAACATATAAAGAGACGTGATATGTATATCATTTGGATTAGTTTCTCTTTTCTTGAGATTGTGGTTGATTACTATTTGGGGCATACGTTGGAGTTATATCATTTTGCTGAAGAAGCTGAAAAGCTTAGTCTAGAAGCATTTACCACTAAACTTTTTATGTCACCTCTATTTGCAATTCCTTTTTTGAATTTTATGCCTAATAAATTTTCTCCTTTCATACCTTATTGGTTATTGTGGGCAGCCTTTGCTACTTTCTTTGAATGGACAACCGTACACACTGGTTATTTAACCTATACAGGTTGGAAATTGTGGTATTCAGCTATATTTTATACATTTATCTTTCCAATAGTTAGGTGGCATTATTATTACATTAAGCACTAGTAAAAAATTACCTAAAACTATTGGAGATTACAAGAAACAAGCAGAGCTGTTAGGTGTTTCAATGCAAGAAATACAAACATTATGGGGGTTTCATTCATATTTTTGGGGTTCAGAGGAGTAATCTTAGTTTTTATATTTACTTAGAAAGCTCTGTCTGATAGTCTACTACTAAAAGACCAAATACACTTTTGAGTGTAAGGGAGAAAATTATGTCTACTCATAGCCAATATATTAAAACTAAAGAAGTTGCAGAGATATTAAAAGTAACAGTTGCAACAGTCTATAAGTATGTTAAAGAGAAAAAGTTAAAACCAGTGTATGAAGATTCTTGGCAAATAGACGAAACCTTATTATTTCGTCCAGAAGATGTTGAGCAACTTAAGGAGGAACTCACAAAGCCAGGATATACAACAGGAGATGTAGCAAAAGAGTTAGGTATTCATCCGACAACGGTAGCGATATATATAAAAAAAGGCATACTAAAAGCTGAAAAGCAAAAATACCAAGGTAGAGAACTCTATTTTATTTCAGAGGTAGAATTAAAAAACTTTAAAGATAGAACTAAAAAAACAAGGTCTGATAGTAAACAGTTCTATACTAGAGACTTAACATATTTTCTGTTCCAGTCTTATCATAATGATAGTACTCATGATTTCGGGAGAATAGTAGAGGTAAATGATAATGATTGTACCCTAGTAACCCTTACAGGAAAAGAGATTCAGTTATCTCAAGATTCAACCCATGGTTTTAAGAGTCAATACAAGCTTATTGATAAGCCCTATAATACAAAAAAAGGGTATGTAAAATTTTTATTTCCTAAACCATTAAACATTTCTCATGCCATTTATGAAACGATAGAGCAATTATTAGTAGCAGCTGGACCACAAAACTGTAAACTAACTCAAACAGAAGACAGTATCCTATTTGAAATCAAACCTACTTTCATTGAAATAAATGACGTAGATTTATTCACAAGGATGAGTACTATATTAAAGCATGGTGTAAAAGAGGGTGAAGTTTTTATAAGGCACGATGGTATCTTCTTAAAAGGAAATTTGGTCCCTTTAACTATCCATGTACCCAAGAACTTTAAAGAACAATTAAAGAAGAATGCACATAAAGCGGATATGACACTTGAGGAATATGGATACACCCTTATGAAAGAGAGGCTAGATATTAAAAGTGATGAATAATTGCAAAACAACCAAATGCAATATTTTTTCATATAATAAAACATGACAAAATTACCAAAGAAATGTATTATAGTAGTATCAATTTAATTACTGGCCTAACGCCCATAATGAATTCGACCCTTCAAGGGGTCTTATCCATTATGGGCTTTTTGTCTTTAAAGGGATTCTAACTATATAAATAGTGAAATGGAGGTTTTATTCCGGTGTTACACAGTGAGAAACAGATTGAAGAAAAGAAAAAGATAGATAAGATAGAATCCATCCTTAACCACCAGGTAGAAGGGGAGGCTTTTATCCTTACTCCGTCAAGAGAATGGAAACAGATTGTTCTTAAGCACTTCAATCAAGTTCATAGGGGAGAGTTAGGAATCAAAGAACTATTAACAATTTTAAAAGAAAAGGGTGTTCGATTCTCTCAAAAAGACAGTTTAGTTGAGTACCCCGTTAAATAATGTCTTACATACATTGCTAAGGTTAGTAAAAAAGATAATCCATTTCAAAGGGAGTGTATAAATGAATAAATCTAAAGTATTTTTCTTATCATTTACCATGTTAGTAGTTGTTGCTTGCCAACCCGTTGAAAAACTTCCTCACCATCGAGAAGAACCAGTCCTCCTTAAAGAAGAAATAACAGTGGATGTTTCAGCTGAATTTCATGAACGCGAAAAAATTGAAAAAGAAAGCTTGGTTACATCGTCTGATATAAAGTCAGACTTGGACAAAGGAAACTGGCTTATAGGTACTGTTGAAAGGGTTATAGATGGCGACACAGTTATAGTAAATGACTTAGACTTTTCCTTATTGAAAGATGAAAAAATCTCATCTCGTTTAGCATCAATGGATAATTCTGTTCGTGTTCGATTTTTAGCAATTGATACCCCGGAATACACTGATGAAGTTGAATTGTTTGGTAAAGAAAGTACGGAATTTGTGAAGGATTTGGTAGAGGGACAAGCTATCTATTTAGAGATAGACCCAAAGGCTGATTTTGACCGTTTTGACAGATCATTAGCCCATGTATTTACCGAGAATGGAACTAATGTACAAGAGGCTCTTTTAGCTAATGGTTTGGCAAGGGTAGCTTACCTTTTTGATGAATATAAATATGTTGACCTGTATTTAAAAGCTCAAGAAAGAGCAATGACAAATAAATTAAATGTTCATTCCATAGATGGTTATGTAACAGATAAAGGATTTGATATGAGTGTCATTCCCAGAGATGAAGCCAGCTTATCAGACATTAGTGTAACTGGATTGACCATAGAGGATGTTATTAGACTTTTAAAAAAAGTAAACGACCACGGAATGCCACGGCGTTCAGATATACCACCCTTTCTTAGATTTAATAGATAAAGAGCTTAAGTGAGTTTTGTTCATGTAATAAATGATATTGAAATTGGTTTTACTACTATAGAAGCAGAAGTAATCCCTAAAATTCTGCTAGTATTAAAAAAGCAATGTAATTGTTTAGGAAAAGGAAGAGGTATTTTGTAGTTAATTTCAAATTTGTTCAGTGAGCGGAGTACATTTGGCTAACCATTCAGTAGTACTTTAGGGTTTGGTCAATAACAAAGGCTGCCCAGCTTTAGTACTAACCACCCGTTGTAAAGGGTGGTTTTGATGTGAGACTTTATAGACAGCCCTATACGCTCCGCTTCGTGGTTGACAAAACCTATGAAACTTTCGAGAAAAAGACTGGAAAGATTTGATTCAGCAAAATTTCTAAACGATAGAAAATTATTAATTATTCATATAGTACGTTAAAAGTCCCAAACACTATTTTGTTTAAACCATGTATAACCACAATTTAATAACTCTATGATTTCTTTTTTGTTTTTTCCCTTAACAATAAAAGAAGCGATTCGATCGTTCAAACTACCTACTTGATTGAAAAACTCTCCCTCTTTAGCATGATAATCTAAACATTCAATAAAGGACGGCTTACTTTTAGGATAAGAAACAAGCTTATAACCTAAAGGTGCAATAAGCAAGGAACCAGTGTAATTTAAAGGCTCATTTGAAAAATAACCTTGAGGTGTATCAGGATTTACTTGTAATTGAATCCAATATTTCAATAAATTAATTCCAAAAGCTGCTTCAAGCTGATCATTTATTTTCCCTCCAGCTGTCCTTGATGCCACTTCACATAAGATTAACTCCCCGTCATTCCTTAAGAATACTTCTGTATGTAATGTTGTTACTTGAGGTATAGGCATACTTTGTATTAATAGGTTGTTAAATTCAATTAATTTATTGAAAACTGGATCCTGTTTATCTAGTATGTAACTACCTGCAAAGTAAGCCCCATCTTTAAATTCTAAATTATCATTGATGTACTTTGATGGCCATTGAAATAAAATTGAACCGTGCTTAATTAATGCATCAATATGATACATCTCTCCCTCTATAAACTCTTCGACAATATATTTATCATTTTTTGACATTTCTAATTGAGATAAATCGTGATGAGAGGATATGACTTCTATTCCTTCCCCACCGGCACCCAATCTTGGCTTTATTACTATTGGGAATCCATTGGTATGAATAAAATGACGTAAGTCTTCTTTAGTGTTAACGTCTGAAAAACAGCTGATATTTATATTATTTTTTTTAGCATGCTCTTTCATGAAGAATTTATCTCTAAAAGTAAGTGCACTATCTAAAGATTGCCCTTCAATATGAAGTTGTTCACGAAGCATGGCTGCACGAATGAGATCATATTCATATGGAGCTATTAAACGGTCAAAATTGTACTGTTGATGCAAAAGAGTGGCTCTTTTTACAACTGAATCATTAGTTATATAATTTGTGAAATACTCTATATGAGTGTAAAAGTCTTTATGTTTTTCATAGAAATCTTTGAAATTTTCTGAAGTAAGTAATACAATTTCTTCATTAATGTTTCGTAGCCATTCATGGTAATTAGCATTTTTTTCCGTATAGCCACTCAAAATTAATATTGCCATTCATATACCTCCCATTAAACTAATAGCCTGGAAAAATGTTTCTGTACGTTGTCTTCCACTTTTTTTACCATATCTACTCTTTCTTTCAAAAATGTATCAAATGGAAATCCACCGGTTCCATTAGTAGTCTCAGGTGATTGTCTCCTTATATATCGAGTAACCAACCCTTGATGAACATATCTGTATATTTTTATACATCTAAATATTTCTATAAGCATTGAAACGTCTTCATTGTTGTAAGGAATATCTTTTTGTAGAAATCTACTTTTTATACTTGGTTTAATACTAGCCTTCATAATTTTAATTTTATCAAAGGGTTCTAAATAAGTTAGTAAACTATTTGTTGTTTCAAGATAATTATCATCAGCAGAACCGATAATCAAGTCTAATAAGATAATATTTGAGATATGTACGCCACTTGGTGCTTGATAATCTATTCCCTTAATTGTTAAAGGAAAGAAATAATGTCTGAAAAAGCTTATAAAATGTGGGGGAGATACATGATTATGAACATCCTTATTTTCAATAATTAAGTGTTCGATGGCTTTAATGGTTTTAGCCAAAGTTACAGTAACATTTTGATGTTCTCCTTGCTGTAAGTCAAAAAGTTTGTTTACAGCGTCTTTTAAGGCTTCATCTGAACTTTTGTGTTTATTGATGAAACCAATTTCACTCTCATGGTTGGTAAAGGTTCGTAGGGCATTACTTGGGTTATAAGTAATGTAAGAGCTGTAAGTATCTCGTGGTGCTAAGCCGGTATAATAGGAAGCTAATAAAAGGTTTTCTTCTAAAGTTGTTGTATCTAATGAAAGTTCATTTTTTTTTAAACTTACAAGATAGATTCCTAAGTCTCCCATTGCAACAACTTTTTCGGTATAATTTGAGTTTCTTAAAAAAGATTCGAAGGATTTTAAATCAGGGACTAGACTAAAGGCGCCTTCTAATTGTTTATGATTTTCATTATTATTGGCATGAGGTAACTCATGAACAACAAATCTACTAAACTCCTCTAAAGGAAATAAATTACTCAATTGTTTTCCACTCCAAACTATTGATTTTAATTAATATTAAGTAAATAATTGTTAGTGTGTTTATAATTGTATTTATAACATTTAATTATATTTTTGTAAAGGATTGTATAAAGTGAAATTAAATGTATTTTTTTTGTATTCTTTTATTTTAGTATTAATGTTGAACGTCATGCAATCGACTATGGTGAATGTAGCCATTCCCTTTATTTCCATAGAACTATCTCTTTCTACTGAGCAAAGCAGTTTAATAATAAGTATTTATACGTTAATTTTTGCCGTATTTGTTCTTTTTTTTGGAAAGTTATTGGATAATATATCCTTTAGGAAACTTCTTGTAGTTAGTATTTTAATTGTTTTCCTTGGTTCATTAATTGCAACATTTAGTGCAAATTACTATTGGCTTCTGGTTGGAAGGGTATTACAGGCAATTGGTGGAGCCTGTATACCAGCTTTGGCTATGATATTACCTAACTATCTTCAAAGCGATGCTGATAAGAAGAATTTATTAGCCCTTATGGCATCAACAATAGCTTTGGCCACTGGGCTAGGTCCAGTAGTTGGAGGGATTTTTACAGATTTTTTACATTGGAGAATTATATTTGCGTTACCAGCTTTTCTAATTCTACTAATACCATTTTTTTTAATAGTTCAAGTCGATAATGAAAAAAAGTTTAATAAAAAATGTTTTGACTTAGTAGGATTTATGTTAATATCACTAGCTGTTACACTACTATTTATTGGAATAAATAAGATATGGCTAAGCCTGATCTGTATAAGCATAGTAGTTATCTTATTATCCTTTTTTACGATGAGAAGAAAGGAAAATCCATATATTTCTATTCATGTCATGTCCAAGAGGTATGTGGTTCTGTTATTCTTCTTTGCATTAAGCAATGCGGTATATTATGGAACATTATTCATTATCCCAATTGGATTAGTAGATATACACAATATTTCTTCTTTTTCAACAGCATTAATTCTACTTCCAGGTGCTCTTTTATCCTCACTTTTTGGTATAATTAGAAATACTTATTTTCAAAAAGTGAATACCAAAGTATTAATCTATTTGGGTTACATAACTTATTTATTTGGTGCAACCCTTCTATATTTTAATTTAGAAGCAGATTTCATAGTACTTCTAATACCCATTATTTTCATCTATCTATTTTCGCCAATCTTTCAAACCGGTATTACGTCAAATATTTACGAGGTTTTAGACCCGAAAAAAATAGGGGAAGGCATGGGGATATTTAATTTATTTAATTTTTTATCTATATCAATAGGAGTTTCATTGGCAGGCAACTTTATTTCATATTATCAAGACTTCCCTACATTTTTTGTTTTTGTTTTTTTTATACAAACTATTGCACTCATTGGCTTTTATGTATGTGATATAATGTCAAGAAAATAGACATTGTGAATTGAGAAATAACACTCTTACCAAAGTTCAACGAGAAACAAGCTTCTTCCTCAAGTAAGTTAACTATTCAAACACACTGACACTTGAAATACAAACCATGGTAAGTTTTGTGTTACTATTCAGTTCTTTGGACATTCTAAAGCCATTATTATTGTAAAACGGACGAAACCGAAAGTTAAAACATCAAAACAATATTATAGATTAAGATTGATTTTCGGTATAATAATAAAGTATGAAAGGCAGAAGTTTTCTTTTGAAAAAGGAGTTCTTCTGCCTTTTTATATCATGGAATTTGGTTTCAGTCACCGAAACGGTAACTCATAAAGATAGTCAAAAAACTTATAACACAGTAACCGAAAGATGAAAATTCAGTAAAATCCATTAGTGTTTAGACAGTATTGGATTGTTTTGAAGTAAGTGTTGATTGTTGGAATGTTCTAATGGCAACTTTCACTAAGTTCCAAAAAAAATTTGTCTTTTTTTGTCGAAAATTCACATTACACCTTGATTAATTGGTATTTTGGTATCATAAAAAAAGAAAAGGTGGTTGTACCATGTCGCAAATCTATATTAGAAGGTTGGCTAATAATCATTTAGATTTAGATAGAAGAAGGCATCAATGACACAACAAAAATCACAAGATTGTTAGAGGAGAATTTTCCTTTTTAAAAAGGAAGTAGAGAAGTTGAAAGATGAGAAACAACAAATAGAAAAATCTCTAGGGCTACAAGACTGGATTTGGAAGTAAGATAATTATCCCCTGCCTTTATGGCAGGGGAAAACCAAAGTGTTGAATCTTATTTGACAAAAACTGTTTAGAATTATTTGTTGGAAACTGTTTATTTCTACTTGACGGTTACACATAAGTAAATGAATTTGTTAAAGTAACGAATAGCGAACATTTGAAAAAGGGGTTGCCGTTTTCCCATTAAGGTTTTTGTAGGATCACTTACATAGTAAATAGTTAATAACAATTACAGGTTTGAAATGGAAACCACATTAGAATATATGATACAATAAAAAAAATGTGAATTCGGAGGTGTGTCAATTTGTTAACAAACCACCAACAAACCAAATCACTAATTGATAAGTATTTACTCCAGTTAAAATCGGCAACTACACCAAATGAAGTGTATTATTACGAGCAAAAAATATATGAATTAACAGAACAAATCGCACCTCAACCAGCATTTAATATGACGACAACTGAAAAAGAAACGTTCCAGTCTTTAAAAAATAAGATGTTAAGTGCTACACATCCAAAGGAAGTAGAGTATTACGAAAGAAAAATCCATAAACTTCTCGATGAATTAGAAAAAAATCCAAACTAATACTTTATAAAGATTCAAAAAACTATTACAATAAAAGGGTAATAGGTTTTATTTTTTTTTTTGTTTTGCAACCTTCACAGGTTAGCGGGTTACCTACCAAACGTCAGCGGTCTTTGGATCGATCATTAAACATACCACCAGTATGTCTAATAATCGCTCCAAGGCCGTTTTTTTGTTGGGTCATTTATAAAGAAAGGAGTGGATGGATAATGTTACAAACATTATTAATAGCAGGTTTAGTTGGAGGTTTAACAGGTGTTATTTATCACCTTATACGAAATGGAAAGTCGTTGGTATATCCAAGAAAAAGAGATTTTCCAAAAGGAATTTATTTAGGGTTCTATGCAGACTTCTTAATAGGCGTAGCAGCTGCCATTTTTGCAGTTACGTACTTACCCGTTACTCATGACCTAAAAACGGTAATTGGGGTTTCAATTTTGGCTGGTATGAGTGCCGAGAATATACTCTTGCAACGAGAACTAAAAACGGAGAAAGCTAAAACTGAAGGACTTGAACGGATTAACGAACGTCTTAATAAGAATTAGAGTCGCAAAAAAATGGAGGAAATGTTATGAGAAGTATTCTAACAAATGAAGAAATGATAATGGTCGAAAACCTAAAAGAGAAAATGCTTGAGGCAATATCTGAAAAAGAGGTTAAGTACTTTGAAAGTAAGGTACATAACATCATCGATGAAGCTATCAAGAGAGGTGTGAATCATCATGACCGACAACCGATGTCTATTTCATAACAAAAAGAAGAGACAATTATCTCCACAGAGGATAATTGTCTCTTTTTGTTTTTAAGTATCTGTTTCTTTTGATTAAAGAATATCGCCTACCTACCCCCTTTATATTTAGTACTACCACAAAATTGTAGTTCAATATATTGTGTTGTGATACAAATTATTTATTACAATTTATACCTATAGAGTGTATAATTTTGATAGAACTATGTTTTATTTTTTTTTTTTTGCAGCCACTACAGGCTAGCGGTATGAATTTATTAAACGACAGCAACCTTTGGGTTGATATAGGAACACTATTTTTGCATTTAGTGTCTTCTACTATCAAAACCCAAAGGTTTTTTTGTTGTAAAAAAACTTTGAAAGGGTGACGTTTTATGGCTGTTCTAACAGTTGAAGAAGTTAATTCAAATGGAGGGACTCTCTTCAGAGAAGAGTACATGTATCAAGTTAGACAATGTAAGGATTGTGGCAAAGATTTTGTTTTATGTTCCCACGATAATCCTCAGTATGATTGTCCAAGAGTGTTGGAGTTTTGTGATACTTGTGATGAGTGTTTGTAACTAAATAAAAAAAGGAGGGTAGCCCTTAATATTGAGGGTTACCCTCATCTATTAAGGGATATGTATGAAAACAAAATTAGAGCTTTTTGTAGAAAAATTAATCAAATCAAAGCCAGAGAATCTTAATTTTGGAGACTATGATAACGGAACTATTCACTTAAATTTTTCAGGTGGAAAAGATAGTGTAGCATTGTCACTTATTATGTTGTATGGATACAAAATACCAAGACATAAATTACAACTCGTACACATGAGAATTGATGGCAAGAAATCAAATAAATCTTTTTTTGATTACCCAGAAACCGACCAATACTTGGAGTATGCAGCTAATAAGTTAGGACTTCCCTTAACGATTATTAGTGGAGAGTTAGGACTTAAAGAACGAATTAAAGAAAGAGGAAAGTTTCCTTCATCAACTACTCAGTTTTGTACTTCGTATGGTAAGAGGGACGTTTATAGCAAATGGGTGAGAGGTCAAGGTCCTGGTAATTATCTTTGTGTTACTGGTGAGCGAGCGGAAGAGAGTTGGAGACGTAGAAATCGTCCAATCTTTGAAGTTTATAAACCCGCTACAGCTCCTACAAAGAATCGCTTTGTTTATTCATTTCGACCAATTCATCATCTTTTTGAAGAGGAAGTTTGGGAACTTATGAGACTTGCAGATATAGAACCGCATCCATGTTATACCGAGTATAAGGTATCACGTTGTTCTTGTAAGTTTTGTATCTTTTTGTCTCCAGAAGAAATGAAACGAAACGCGGAAGCATTTCCAGAGCAGTTCAATGAGCTAATAGAAATGGAAAAGAGTCTTAATCATACTATGAAATTTGAAAAGGGGGAACAAATTTCCCTTTCAGACTTCATAAAGAAAGAGAGACGGAAGAAACCAGATCAGATGAAACTGGATTTGTTTACTCCTCCATGTGCTCTATAACAAATCGATAGGAGAGTTTAATATGAAAAAACCAAGTTCCGGGTTTACTCCCATAGGGTTCAGTAAAGCTGGTTTTAGTGCGTGTTCATTTTTTGAAGAATGTAATTATGGACGGTTAGATTGTCACTATTCACAAATAGATACTGAGGTTAAAAATTATTGTAATTGTTATTTAAAACACCATAGTTCTTTAGGGAAAGTAGTGGAGAAGTCAGAAGAGATTCAGATTTCTTCACTTCCTAAGGATAAGAAAGTAAATGTTCCCACAGAGGTAACAGTACTGAGTTTATTTTGACCAATATAAAAATTAGGAGGAAGTAATAATGCAAATAAATCTTTTTCGAGAAATCATTGTAGACTCTTTTGCAGGTGGTGGTGGCGCATCGACTGGAATTGAACTTGCTACAGGCTTATCGGTTGATATTGCAATTAATCATGACCCAGCTGCCATCGCCATGCATAAGGCAAATCATCCTGATACGGAACATTATAATGAATCTGTCTGGGATGTTGACCCTGTTGAAGTGGTACGAGGGCGTAAGGTGGGTTTGTGTTGGTTCAGTCCCGATTGTAAGCACTTCTCTAAAGCAAAAGGAGGAAAACCAGTTTCAAAGAATATAAGAGGTTTAGCTTGGGTTGTGCTTCGTTGGGCTTCAAAAGTTAAGCCGCGAGTAATCATGTTAGAAAATGTTGAGGAATTTCAAACCTGGGGACCACTTACAAAAGAGGGAAAACCGGACCCAACCAAAAAAGGAGCGACTTTCCGTTCATTTGTAAATGCTCTTAAACGTCAAGGGTATACAGTAGATTGGAAAGAACTACGTGCGTGTGATTATGGTGCTCCTACGATTCGAAAACGTTTATTTCTTATTGCAAGATGTGACGGAAATCCTATTACTTGGCCACTTCCAACACATGGTCCACAGGAGGAAATAAATGTTCAACTTGGTTTACTAAAACCATATCGTTCAGCGTCAGAAATCATTGATTGGAGTATACCAACCAAGAGTATCTTCAAAAGGAAAAAACCCTTACAAAAAAATACCCTAATCCGAATTGGAAGAGGAATTAAGAAATTTGTTATTGATGCTAAACAACCGTTTGTTTTAGAGAATAAGGCATATTTTCTGCAACATTATTATACTCACCAAGGTAAAGAGACAAGAGCAAGCGGGATTGACGAACCATTAGCTACTATACCAACGGCAAACCGTTTCGGATTAGTATCTGCTACTCTTGAGGAAATAAGTGAGGGATATAAAAAAATTCCATCCTTCTCAGAAATCAATAAGAAGAACCAGGTTTTCGCATTTCTAACGAAGTATTACGGTTCAGATATTGGACAAAGTTTACATGACCCGCTTCATACCATTACAACAAAAGACCGTTTTGGTTTGGTAGTCGTTCATGGTAAACCCTTTAGTATAACTGATATTAGTATGAGGATGTTGCAACCACATGAATTGTTTGCTGCACAAGGTTTCCCATCAAACTATATAATTGATAGAGATTTTGAAGGGAATCTTTATCCAAAAACAGAACAAGTCGCTCGATGTGGAAACGCTGTTCCTCCACCATTTGCTGAAGCACTGGTTCGAGCAAATCTACCAGAAATGTGTGTAGATAAGACTAGATATAGACCTTCTGTAGTAAATTTTTAGGATAGTTATTATAAATAGCATTATTGTGCTTATTGACCACATTTTTTGCACTGCTTTACTTTTATGCATTAAACCAAAGTGATATATTAACCTAATATTTTGAACTGTATGCCGGATAAACACAAAAACCTCACTGATAAACAGTGAGGTTTTTCCCGTTGCCCTCAATTATAGGCTACCAATGACATTAGTGTTTTCTACGTTTATGTCATCTTTGTTGTTAAATCTATCATATCATGTTCACTTAGGATTTATATGAGCCCTTTGATTTAATTACTATTCAGAATTAATAGGAAATATTATGCAGATTCTTTTCTTTCTATGAGAATAGTAGAAAGACAGGTCTTCCTTGTTATGTTTATATTGAAATATTGCATAATTAAAAGTATAATATAAGCAAATAAATAAAACGGGAATAGCGCCCTAAATGTCATAGAGATAAATGTCTCTATGCTCATTTAGGGCGCTTTTTTTGTGTAAAAAGGAGTTTAACATTACATGAAAAAAAAGACGATACTATAGCAAAAATTGGTGACACAATAATGTTTTCTCAAGGTGAGAAGGAGTATAAAGGGAAAGTTGTTAATGTTTATACTAAATCCGTTTGTATAGAACTAGTCAATGGTTATGACCATGGGGAATTAGGTATTGAGAACAATAGAATGATTGTTGGTCATTCTCGCTACACCATAAACGCACGAACTTTACATCCAATTAAACCAGTTATATATAAAGCAGGTTTTCAAAATTCCATAATATTAGTTCCAATCCCAGTGGAAAGTTAAAAGGTTAAAGAGAGAGGGTGTGAAAAAATGAAACATCCTTATAGAATGACTAGACCGAACTTTGAGAAGTTAGTTCAGGAAAATATCTTAGAGATAATGAACAATGAAAAAACACTTGAAGATATAGACAACCGCATAGATGAGAAAATTATAAGTTCAGAAAAATAAAGGAGTATTGCTGATGAAACATTTTGGATATTTTGTATTTATTGTAATGTTAATTTTAACAACAGCTGCTTGTTCTTCAACTGAAAAAGCAGAAGGTTCTTCTAAAAACAAGGGACAAGAAGTTAACCAAGAACAAGTAGATTTTGAGAACAGTGTGTTTTCATTACTAGACCGTTCAGATTCACTTCTTTCTACTTTTAATACAGCGTTAGATGGGTTATACACAGAAAAGCAAACACCAGAACAATTTGCTAAGGCTATGAAATTAAATATTGAATCTTCTCGAGAACTTGTTTCAGAACTAGAACGTTTAGAGGTACACCATTCTTGGTTTGAAGTACACCAAAACCTCATAGGTCATTTTAATAATAAACATGAGTTATACCTAAATGCTATCGAAATGGCTAATAATAATCGCCTTATCAAAGACCGATTACGTAGTGAGTTTTTAACTTTAAAACAAACACAAGCGGAAATATATAATACTTGGAATCAAACTCAAGTAGAACAACAGTAAAATTTGAGAACGAGTAAATCATAGGAGTGATATTTAATGGGAATGGAAATTGATAGTCCAATCAAATTAGCAGGATTTTGGGTAAGGTTTGTGGCCTTTTTGTTAGATGCGTTATTGGTAATGGCTGCTATTGTTATTCTTGGTTTATTTTTTGGTGGAAGAGGAGAAATCTTATATATACTAATCATTTTGCTTTACTATATGTTGCTACCAGCCACACCTTTACAAGGTACGGTCGGAAAATACTTCATAGGTCTTAGGATTGTAGATAATGATGGGAATAGATTAACCTTTCCTCGTTCAATAGCTAGGTATTTTTCTTATTTCTTTTCAAATTTCTTCTTTGTAGGATATATCATGGTTGGTGCAAGGGTAGATAAAAGAGGGCTACATGATTTAATATGTAAAACTAAAGTTATAAGTGTAACAAAAACAGCAAACGTATTAGTTACTACCGCAGATAAATAAGTTCTTTCGGATTAATGTGTTGTACTTTTATAAATACGCTTTATCTGAATAATAGGAATTAGACCACTTATACGAAGCAGAGAAGAAAATAAATGAATCGTTTGCTTAACTTTGTTTTTCTAATGGTTCAAATGTTGTACTTCTACTTATGTAATGAATTATTAATATATCAAAATATAAATAGGGAAAGACTAGATGTATTTCCATTCCAAGGGATCATACAACCCAAGCCAGACTGTAATAGGTTCACCTACAAATGATAAAAGGGCCGCAAATATAATTCCTTTTAAAAATGGAGTAACATTAGGCTTAATTTGTAAGAAAAACATAACTGTAACTGGTAATACAGAGAAATTCCATACAACAAATCCTGGTGTAGTAAATATTATATCTACTAGATATCCAAAGTCCGTAGGCAACTCCAAGAAAGTCTAAAAATGATGAAATTATTATTGTTGCGAATCCAGCTAATAATAGTCGAGCCCTACTATCCTTTTTATGAAATATAAACCATAACGTCCATGAAATAAATACCATGGAAAAAGTTACCCACCACTGCCAAGAAAAAATGATATATTCCATACCAATGTCATTTAGTTCCATGTTGGCTTCATGTACCTCTAGATAGAGTTCATGTATTCTTTTATCAAGAGTTTTATCCATATCCTACACTCCTTATGTGTATATTATGGGCTAAGGTTAAGTAAATTAGACAAATATAAAAAGCATTTTTTGCACATTCTGATGATTATAAGTGAGACAGAAAAGAAAAAATAAAGAAATTTCGAGGGGAAAGAAAATGTTTGCCCTGATTCAATAACATCGAGTACATTTCGATATTAAAGAAGTTTTTGGCAAATGTTACGATCAAGAAGTAATAGAAAATGAGATGATACTTTTTTTAGAAACTAGTGCATAGAACGACACTTATCTTAATCTATATAAAATTTAAATTGAATGAATAAAAGCTGAGTTTGATGTAATAATCATACTCAGCTTTTTGCGTGAATTTGTATGTGATTTTTGTGCAAAATGTGAAGTAAACCCGTTAGCCTCATTTTGGCATGGTGTTTTTTTATTTATCTAAAGCAGAAATAATCCAAACCTGATAGTTTTAGCTCGCAGCTCATCAGCCAAAGTCTCTGCATTTGAACGTTCACTAAATGCACCGACTTGAACTTTCCATAGGTCATCCTGTCGGAAAATATAGGTGTCGTATCCATCACTTTGTAATAACTGAGCTTGTTGCTCCGCATTACTTCTGTTAGAAAATGCCCCTACCTGAACTTTATAAATAATCTGTTGAACTTCTGTTAAATTAAAAGCTTGGGCAATACCACGTACATGACCTCGTGCTATCCTATTCAAAAAGGTAGAATCTGATAGTAATTGAGCGTCATTTGGATTATCGATAAATAGATTTTCTGTTAAAATAGCAGGCATAGCAGTCTCTCTTAAAACAACAAAATTTGCTGTTTTTCTGCCGCGGTCTCTAACTTCTATTTCATTAATAATGGTGGAGTGCATAATTCTTTGTAATTGAACAGTGCGCGAGGCTTGGCTAGTATGAATAAAGGATTCAAAACCAGTCCCTTCTCCTGCATTAACATGAACAGAAACAAAGTAATCTGCTCCCCAATTGTTTGCACGGGAAGCGCGATGGCTTAAACTAACAAACATATCGCTGTTTCTGCTCATAGATACTTCAACATCTTCATATTCATTTAGGAGCATGTCCCGTATTCTCCTAGAGATATCTAATGTTAAATTCTTCTCTTGTAGGCCATGACCAACAGCTCCCGGATCTGAACCACCATGCCCAGGGTCTAAAAAGATCCTTGTCAAAGTACTCACTCCTTGCTTTTTGAATTGGTATTCACTATTACTATATGTGGGAATAAACAAGCTGTAACGGCAAATCGAGGAGTGGATATAACTACTTTTTAGAAATAAATCTTCTCTTTACCCACACATAGGAAAAAGCGAAGAAAAAAGGCATACTAAACAGGGAGCGTCCAAAGAGCCTATCAAGAAAGCAATTTGTTGCCGTTCTCGAACGAATGATTGTTAGATTAATATAAAAATCCTTCATTGGTGGGCTTTTTAAAAAATTATATACATACAAACATTCAAAGGACCCAACTCTAATCATCTTAGGTTGGGTCCTACATTATTTTTTAAAAGAATTAAGGGTATCTCTAGCTTTTTGAGGGTTCATATCAATATGAGTCAGGACATCAAATAAAAAGCTATATGCAGATAGTTTTCTTAAGTGTGAAAAAACAATTGGTTTTTCTTGCTTAAGTATTGTCATAACTTCTACAGTTGGAAGAGAAGCTCCTTTAGGTTTAATACGCAAAAAGCCAAGCAAAAAGTTTTTAAATGCTAATACAGACTCTTTATTGTCAGGTGTCTCTTTAAGAAGTTTATCAAATTTTATAAGTGCTGATTTTATATTATCATCATTTTTCATAGTACATCTCTCCATTTCCTTTCTGCCTATAAAAACCATGTTGGAAATATCGAGGTTAATATGTATAGGCAACTGGCTGGCATAGTTTCCCTTAGCCCCTCTAGTTTTGCGTCCTTACTTTTCAATAAGTTTGCCGTTTTTACTATTTTATAATGTTAATAATACACGAAAATTATTGTTAGACAATGGTAAATTAAGTGAAACTTCATCATTTAAATAGTCGTATCGATTCTTTTTTCGTATTTTTTTTAGTAATGGTACATACTATAATAGAGTACTATGTTAAAACGCAATCATTACTAATGACAAGAAGTTAGAAAAACATTCTAAAGAAGAGGTTTCTATAAATTGGTCATTTTCTTTATTATCTTCCTTTATGTACTCCAATTCTACTGGGCATCATAATTTTTAGCATACTCACTAAATTTTGAAAATTGATGATTTTGATTTAAGAGCTGGAATTGAGTTAGTTCATGAATGTGTTATTGTTAATTTAACACAAGAGCTATCGATTACAGACGGTTATTTGCTCCGCAGTACCAGGATATTGTTTATATAAGATATTTGGAAATAACCATTCTAAAGTCACTCAACACAATAATCCGAATACCCATAAATAATCAAAAAGAGGGAGGGGTCTAGAATAATTCAATTCTGCCCCTCCCATTTTATTCACTCCATCCATTAAAGGAAGGTATTCTATATTTATTTGAGCTTGTCATATTTCGATACTTTATATTTACTTTTATAATGGGTTCTAAATAGATAAAAGAGTCTGTTTCATTTATTATATGATTTTGTGCCATGAGAAAGAGTTTCTTACGTTCCTCTTTTGGCATAAACTCCATAATCCCTTTATACTCCCCGTTATCTAATATAAGTTTTACTCCAAATTCATTTTTACGTATCCCTGTTATAAAAATACCATTGGCATAATTATAGTTAATTACCTTTAACCAGCTTGAAGAACGACGATTTATTTCATATCTTGAATTAGCTTTTTTTTGGACAATTCCTTCTAATCCATTTGATTCAACAAAGTCAAAGTACTCAACTGCATTACCAAGTATCCATTTAGACAAAACGATATATTGGGATTCTGTGATAATTGATTCTAGTAACTGTTTTCTTTCTAAAAGTGGAAGTTTTACTTTGGAACCGTTGTAGTAGATAATATCAAATATCACAAATTGTATGGTGTGATTTGTGGTCGAGGACATAAATCGAGACATCATGGATTCAAAATCTGGCTTGCCATGGTCACCTGGTACTATGATTTCTCCATCTAAAATAGTACCATTTGGGATATCTAAATGATGGAGTTCTTTAAATTTATGGGTTACTTCGTTATTGTGACGTGTATATAATTTTATTTTGTCGTTAAATTTTGAAAGTAGCAATCGAATTCCATCCATTTTCAATTCTGTTATATATGAATCATCATTAAATGGTTTTTGAGCTTTTTCTAATAACATAGGCTTAACAAACATTATTATCACCTCAATTTATTTTACCTTGATTAGGTGATAATTGAATTAGGAGTTAGCTGGTAAAAGTCTGAAATGTATTTCAAAAAACAGAAAAATAAAATAAGATAAAAAATGACATCATATTGTTTTGTTTTACAATTGTTTTAGATGATTTATAAATGATTTAAATGATTTTGTTGTTTTATTGTTTTAGAGTCTTAAAAAGACTTATAGATTAAGGGTTTAAGATAGATATCTATCACTTATAGAGGAGTATTCTATCACTTTTAGGGGAGTTTATAATCACGTTTATGAGACTCTATTATCACTTATAAAGGAGTCAACCATCCCAAGTAACAGGATGAATTATCACTGATAGAGGAGTCACCCTATCACTACTTAGGGAGTATTCTATCACTTATAGAGGAGCTAGTATCACTTAATGGGGAGTAAAAGTGTTATTATCACCATTAAAGGAGTAAAAGCACTATTCCTTTTTTTATATTATTTTCAAAGTTGAACTAATATACCATAAAATACAGTACAGTTACATATTTTAAAGGCTTTGACTCCTTTATAAGTGATACTTAGGAACTTTATATACATATTGAAAGTATATAAAGTTCCAGAACCGGTTATTGTTTATCTCTGACACCTTAAAAAGGTGATAGTAGGAACGTAACCTTACTCTTGATACTCCTTAAAAAGTGATAATTACTTATTATCACCTTTTTACACTCCCAAAGGAGTGATAATATGAGACTTTAATCAAATTTGACTCCTTAAAGAGTGATAATAAGAAAATTAAACAAGAAATCCACTCCTTTAATGGTGATAATAGTAATTGTGGTGTACGTTTTAACTCCTCATTTAGTGATATTTATAATTTTTATTTACAGTAAATGAGCATTTTCTAACCTATAAAGACTCCCTTAAGAGTGATAATTAGTTTGAATAAAGTACTAAATTCCCGAAAAGGTGATAGTAAAAGGAAAACTCCTTAAAGAGTGATAATAAGACTCCTTAAAGAGTGATAATTAAGGATCACCCTTAAATGGTGATAGTAAGCTTAGCAAAGAAATGACTCCTTAAAGAGTGATATTAACTACTATCTTTTATATATTTTCGTGAAAAATGTAGAAAAACATCATCTTTTTTACAAAAAGTCTAACTATCACTATTTGGGGAGTAGATTTTTGTCGTGTATTGCTTTTATAGTATAGATATAAAGATTGGTAACGGAGGATAGTATATGAAAATAGAGCAATTATCATTACTTAGTGAGACCAAAATATCTCCAGATTATTTAGTTACACAATCAAATACACTAATAGAAGCACCTCAAGACCTAACATTGCAAGAAAAGCGAATCGTGTTAACTCTAGCTTCCTTGGTTCAGCCGGAAGATGAAAATTTTAGAATCCATCGTATTCGTGTTAAGGACCTTGCTGATATTATTGGGATAAATGAGAAAAACTTTTATAAAAAGGTAGAAGAAGTTATAAGAAACCTCCAAAATAAAAGCGTCACCATAGAAACTGAGAAGTCCACACTCACTATGCACTGGTTATCATCATCAGAGTATTTTAAAGGAAAAGGCTGGGTGGAACTTGAGTTTTCTGAAAAGCTTAAGCCTTACCTTCTTGAGCTGAAAGATAATTATACTCCGTTTAAACTAAGAAACGTTTTACGTCTTAGAAGTGAATATTCGATTCGTATCTATGAACTTCTTAAACAGTTTGAAAAGTTAAAAGAACGGACATTTACCATATCAGAATTGAAATATTATTTAGCGATACCCGAATCAAAATATCAAGCATACGGACACCTGAAATCAAAAGTGCTATTAAAAGCGCAGAGTGAACTACAAGAAAAAACAGATTTGTCATTTGAATTTACAGAAATAAAACAAGTAAAAAAAGTGGTCGGCATTCGCTTTAAGATTAAAAGAAATAACCAGGTGTTAGAGGAAGTTATTGAAAATGAGGAATTGAATAAAGATGTCGATGCTTATTCATTGCTTATACGTTTTGGCATTCGACCTGATGCTGCAAGAAAATTACTAGATCAATATTCAACGAAGCGTATTAAGGATAATGTCTTTTACACAATCGGCAATAAAAAGAAGGACGATATAGATAATATTAGTGGTTATATCCTAAGCGCCATTCAAGGGGATTATGCAGAAAGTGATACACAACAAGATGGTGTAGGTGAGGAACAGATTGTTATAACTGAAGCTGCGGTACTTAAATGGGGCAAGAGCAAGTATAAAAAGTCCACGTCTACGGTTCCCGCATTTCTCATAGAAGACGATTTTAAAAATTACCTTAATGAGCTTACCTATAATGTTCAAGAAATTGAGGAAATATGGACTCTTTATGGAGAAATTTTAATTAAAACAGTGAAGGAAATTGTAAGAAATAATCAACAATATAGGAGCAGAAGGTAATAAATTATAAGAATAAATAATTTCTTGCTATCTACGAACTATGTAGATGGCATTTTTTTGTAAAAAGAAAACCCTAGGCTAGGCCTAGGGTTCCGGAAAGCTTATAGCGAGGTATTAAAAAAACTCATCCGTGGTGCTAAAATATATTTGGTTCGCCAACCAATATAATAGCGTACGGAGGAGTTTTTTATGTCTAAAGACAGTAACAGTTTAGCACATACGAAATGGAATTGTAAGTATCACATCGTGTTCGCACCGAAGTATAGAAGACAAGCGATATACGGTAAATTAAAGAGAGATATAGGAGAAATATTGAGGAAATTGTGCGAAAGGAAAGGAGTAGAAATAATAGAGGCAACGGCATGTAAAGACCACATACATATGTTAGTAAGTATACTGCCAAAGATAAGTGTGTCGGAGTTTGTCGGGTATTTAAAGGGAAAGAGTAGCTTAATGATATTTGACCGGCATGCAAATTTAAAATATCGATATGGAAATCGAAAATTTTGGTGTACTGGGTTTTATGTGGACACAGTCGGAAGAAATAAGAAGGTAATAGAAGAATATATACGAAATCAAATACAAGATGATATAGTCTCAGAACAGTTGAGATTATTAGAATATGTGGACCCATTTACGGGAGAAGAAGTGAAAAAGAAGAGAAAAAAAGTACAAGGACGAGGAGAGGCCTTTGAGGTCTGGCCAGTAGAAGTAGTACACATGGCGAACCGTTCAGTAGCCCTTTAGGGTTTGGTCAGTAACAAAGGCTTCCAGCCGTAGAGCAAACCACCCGTTCTCACGGGTGGTTTTGATTATAAGTGAAAATTAAATTTTAAAGAAACTGGAAACGCCTTTATGTGTATTGTCTGCGCAACTATATTGTTCTTTTTATTCCATGTAATATATCCGCAAACGGAACGGATTGTGAAGTAACGTAATGTACTGCAAACAATATTGTGACGTTTTATAAGAAAACTTCGTAATTGTAGAAATTGGGTCTTGTGCATCAGAAGTAAGAAAAAATAGACTTTTGGTTCACACCCAAAAATACATGACAAAATTTCTGGAAGTACAATTAGTATTATTTTTTGAAGTTACGTAATAAAGTATAACTTCGTTAATTTGAGTTTAATTTCCAAATTTTCTATGGGAGGTCGTTACGGTAGATTAATCAGTATGAGAACAATTATTTTATGGAGGTAGTCTGACAGAGACCCATTATAAAACGCTATTATATTTTTATTTAAGGTTATCTCTTGGTGTTTATTAAGAAATATATGTAACTAAAAAATCCCACTAAATTCCTAAAGAAGGGTATTATGTATATAAGGAATAAAACGGAAAACTAATAATGATATATATATTGAATGGAGTTAAACTATGTTCAATACATTACAAACATAAATATTCAATCTACTCATTTTATTCACCTTAATCATATTTCTACCATTATTCATTGAGATTAATTATAAACATATATATGAAAAACAAAAGAAACTAATGATGACGTTTTTTTTGTCTCTCGCAACTTTTTGTTGTATGTCATTCGCAGTATATTCATATGCGGGGCCAGATAGCATAAGGCCAGTGGCCTATCAGAAAGAACCATCCGCCGATATTTGGCGCAATTTCGGGATGATGGGTTGGGGGATTGAAGCCTCAATCGAGAAAAGTTGCTAGAAAGTCAGAAGCAGTTCCTCCTAATCTATTGGAACAGGCGATTCTTCTAAGTAAAGGAATGCCGAGCCGGAGCGTAGCTCAAATCATACAGATTAAAGAATGGGAGGGGCTGACTGAACCAGGCAAAATCAAAAGGTCAAACCTTCAGGAAAAACTAACGGAAAAGGGTTACAGTACACGACAAATGAGACTCTATTCGCAGACAGGAGTAGCTGTTCCGAAGGTTTTAAAAACGACATCGCAACCAACTCTGGCAATCAGATATCAAGTTTGGCTGACTGAGTGCTATCAGAATAAGCCTCATTCTGCACTTGGAAAGAAAATTAGTCCTGAAACTTCATTTCGTTCAGACAGTCGATAAATCAGGATGCATTAGTTTCATGATCAGAAATATGAAGTGGACTTGACATTTATTGGGCGTCAGGTTGAGGTTATCTATGATCCTGCAAATATTGAAGAACTTACCATTGAGTTCGAGAATTATACTCCGTGGAAAGCCAAGAAGCATTACCTGAGCACCTTAAGGTGTAAGATGTTGCCTCTTCAAGTTTATTAAAGGCATCTGAACGAAAGAACCAGAAACGTCAAATTGAACAAAAATGCTTTGACCTTCCGTAGCGTTTGGAAGGAGGATGATTCACGTGTTTGATACCTTCTATGAAATGGAGAACACACCTTTCACTAGAAATCTACCAACTGACCAATTGTATGATTCCACCAGGATGCAAGAAATCCTTGGAAGGTTGAAATACTCAGCTGAAAGAAAGCATTTTGCCGCGTAAGTTTGTGGACAAATTTTATAAAGGTAAATTCCACGAGCTTTATCTATCAGACTCTAAGTTAACTCCTTGCCATTTTTATAAGGGGTTACTGGAGCAACTAGGTTCCGAATCGAAGTTTTATCGAGGAGATGCAAAACGGCAGCTTCACCGAGAAATAGAATTAATGAAAGGGATACGAGGACTACAACCTGTTGTGGTAGTGGATGAAGCTCACCTTCTGGACCGGGAAATGCTTGAAGAGGTCCGTTTCCTTCAAAACTTTATCTCGCTTATCATTGTAGGTCAAAGTGGATTGTGGGACCAACTACGCTTACAGTCCTACGCAGCCATACGCCAAAGAATAGATATCCAATTCCAGCTTGGTCGTCTAGACCGAGCACAGGTTGAGGAATATGTTACTAGGCATTTTCGATATGCAGAGGTTGAACAACCAATTTTTCAGATGGGGCGATTGACGAAATTAATCGGTTTTCAGGTGGTGCCGCAAGGCTCATTAATAAACTTTGTACACATAGTCTTCTGTATGGCTCACAAAATGGTCGCAGGATCATTGACGATCCTATGTTTAAGCAAGTCATCGAGGGGGAACTTCCATGAAAACTCGTTGGAAAGAGATGAATTACAATGAAGAATTGGACTGTTGGGTTGTGTTTTGGGGAGGAAATTTAGGTTATAGGGTAAGGTCCGGTGAATGGTTTGACCTTCATCTAGGATATGGTCGGACTTTTTCCTGTCGCTTGAAAATTGGAAGAGACTGGTATATGCTTACTGGCCTGAAGTAAGGTTTTATCTTAAGAAAAACGAAACATATCAAGTTTATTTTGGACAGTGAATCCGTCAATTTTAAGACAATTAGCATCATCAAGTTTCAGACATTGTAGAACGTCATTAACAACAATTCCTTAGAAGAAAGCAGATCAATCAACTCCTAGAGCTCAATTGGATTGAACAAATATATAACGTAATCCAGTTAGGTCCACCAGGTGTAAAACATTCATGGATACAGGATTAGGAATTGAAGCGATACAACGTGGATTTAAAGTCATTTATACAACAATGGGAGACTTAGTACAAACTTTAAAAACAGAAGAAATAACAAGAAAGTAAAAAAAGCGCTTAAAGAGAATGCGAGATGCTGCTCTTGTCATTAATGATGACTTAATGTTTATGGCGATGGATCATGCTAATACACTTAATTAACGATTTGCATGAGCAGACATCTATCATTATTACATCAAATAAAGGTCCAAAAGAATGGGTACAGTTACTTGGTGTTCTAGATATCACAACAGCAATACTAGAGCGACTATTAAAAAAAGTTGAATTTATTTGCATGGATGGACAAAGTTACCGAGTGAAGCATCACAAGTCAATATTTGATTAAGAAAGTGTTTCAAATTAATTATCAAAAAATTGTTTCATTTCACCTGACGGTCAGACGGATTTCGAAATGGATTATTTTCATATATCCTAAAATTCCGTTTTGTGAGATATTTTTGGATTAAACATTATTTTAAGGCAAATCTGAATATAAAAAAGCCGGGGCGATAAGTATCTTAGAAAGAAATTTTCGCTCCGGCTAAGGAGATATTTCGTAGCCTAGTATTCAGTTTATTGGCATTGGGAACTGGAATTTGACAATTTAAATTAGCTCTCATTTCCCACTTCCAAAAGTACGCATTTGTTTACATTCGTTTAATGACATTATCACTATTAGTCGAAGTACATAAGAATATTCATTAATTTAGATACCAAAAGTATACTATGTTACTATTAATAATTATTAATTGGAAATAGAGCTCCTGTATATTATATATAGTTTTTGTATGTTAGGTTAATAAAGAATTTAGGAATTCTTCAACACCTTCTAATCCATTGTTTTCAAGAATTTTAAGTAACTCACTTCCAATTATAGCCACATCCGCTTTGTTTTTTAGGAAATCAATATCTTCTTTTTTTTGAATACCAAATCCGACTCCGATAGGTAGTTCAGTTACTTGTTTACAAGTGTTTAAAAATTGGGATATTTCTTCATTAAATTCGGTTTTATAACCAGTAACGCCTTTACGTGCAGCACAATACATAAATCCTTTGCAATACTTAGATATATATTCTAATCTTTCATAGGATGAAAAAGGTGTAGTAAGTAAAATTGTATCAATATTGTATTTATTACAATGTTGATATAATTCATCATGTTCACTAGGTAAAGCATCGGGAATAATGAGTCCTTTTACATTGATATCCTTGCATTTTTTCACAAAATTTTCAACACCATACTGAAATAAAATATTATAATATGTCATAAAAACTATAGGAATATTAAAATTTTCTGTAATTTTTTCTGCAAAATCCAAGCAATCTTTAATTTTTGTACCATTTTTTAATGCTTCTTGGTTTGCTTTTAAGAAAACTGGCCCATCAGCAATTGGTTCTGAAAATGGGAGTTGCAGTTCTAGTAAATCAATATCATATTTTTGAAAGAGTTTAATCATTTCTAAGTTAGTTTCAAAATTTGGATACCCCAAAATTTGATGGGCCATTATTAATATTTTTTTTTGTTTTTTTCTAATACTTATATGCTCTTTAAGATCCATAATCTTCTGATCTCCTTTTCAAAAATATTTTCCATGACTCATCATTCATTGCCTCAGCTATATTAAAAATATCTTTATCGCCTCTGCCAGATAAATTAATAACAATAAGGTCTTCGGTTTTACTGCTATTTTCTATTTCATTAAAAGCTTTTGCAAATGCATGAGTAGATTCTAAAGCAGGAATTATGCCCTCTTTTTTTGTTATAAGCTTAAATGCACTAATAACCTCTTCGTCAGATGAAGCTTCAAAACGTACTCTATTTGAGTCTTTTAAATTTGCTAAAATTGGTGATACGCCCACATAATCTAAGCCAGCAGATATACTATGAGTGTTAAGCATTTGCCCATCTTCATCTTGTAAAAATACGGTTTTATAACCTTGTGCAATACCAATTTTCCCTGAATTAAAAGCCAATCTAGCTGCATGTTCCTTTGGACCTTTTCCGCCGGCTTCGACCCCTATTAATTCTACTTCCTTAAGAGGTAAAAATTCATTAAATATGCCGAGTGCGTTTGAACCTCCTCCTACACAAGCGTATATTTTTGATGGTAAACGGTTTTCTTGTTCTAAGATTTGTTCTTTAACTTCCTTACCTATTATTGCCTGAAAGTTTAACACTATTTCTGGAAATGGATGTGGACCACAAGCAGTGCCTAAGAGATAATGAGTAGATTCAAAATTGGATACCCAATCTCTTAATGCTTCATTTATTGCATCTTTTAATGTACAGGAACCTTCCTTCACAGGTATTACTTCAGCACCTAATTGTTTCATCCAAAAAACATTAGGATATTGTCTCTCAATATCAGTACTACCCATATATATAGTAGCTTGTAGTCCAAGTTTAGCAGCAACCAACGCTGTTGCAACGCCATGTTGACCTGCACCAGTTTCTGCTATTATTCTTTTTTTGTTTAATCTCTTAGCTAATAAACATTGACCAATTACATTATTTAATTTATGGGCACCTGAGTGATTCAAGTCTTCTCGCTTTATATATATCTTTGGACCATTAAAATATTTAGTTAATCCTTCAGCAAAAGTCAAAGGGGTGGGGCGCCCCGAGTAATTTTTTAGTAAATTACTGTATTCTTTCCAAAATGATATATCTTCTTTAATTTCCTTAAAATTTTTGTTTAGTTCTTCTATAACTGGAAATAGAATCTCAGGAACAAATACGCCCCCATAACTGCCATAAAAACCTTCTTTTGACATGATTGTTTCCTCCATCCTCAATATAATTCAACAAAAAAAATTAAATTTTAACAATATTATATAATAATATAAATATTTTTACAATTTTTTATTTTTTTGTACTATTTTCAATCAAAATACATTAGCATATATTGACATTAATAGTAATATGTTTTATATTTAGTGTTAAATTTTAAAAAAAGTAAAGAGATGGGGATTCTAAGAGTGGAATTATCAGAAAAGAACAAACTTTTAAAAAAAACAAAAGATTATTTACTTTCTATTGGCTATAATTTAAAAGAATCGGATTCCATAATTAATTCTTTAATATATGCAGAGATGCATGGTGTAAAAAGTCATGGTTTTAACAGGATATTTAGTGGGTTCTTAAAAAAAATCATAGACAAGTCGATGGTAGAATCCAATCAAGAACCTATATTAATAGATAAGGACAATGGTTTTATAACTTATGATGGTAATTTTTCAGTGGGTTACCATGGGATTAAGTTAGTCTTAAGGAAAATAGTAGAGGAGCTTGAGGTTAACAATATTGTTTTCTGTAACATAAATAACATGTATCCTACAAACTGCTTGGCTGAATATGCTAGTTATTTAAATGATTACGGGGCAATTTGTTACATAACTTCAAAATCGCCTGATAGAGTAACCTCACCAATTGATTTTCAAAAAGAAATCTCTGATATCAAACCGTCAATCGGGACAAATGCCTATGCATGGGGATTCCCTAGCATTAATAGTGAACATGTGATTTTTGACACTTCAATGGCAGCAACAACTAATGGTGAGTTACTTAGAATCAAAAATGGTTTGGATGATAATTTCAATTCAGATAACTATTTAACATCAAGTTATAATAGGCCCAAATCTCCAGAAGAGTTATTCGAAAATGAGGATTTTTCTGGATATATATTACCGTTTGGTGGTGAAAAAAATTATAAAGGTTTTGGGAACCTATTACCTGCAGAGATGTTTAACTTGTTTCAGAGCAACAATTTAATTGGTACTTCGACTACTATAATAGCTATAAAAGTACAAGATAGAGTTCAGTATAGTGAAAAATTAAATCAATACAAGGAAAAAGTAAAAAATTCAACAACATACACGGACGGAACTATTACAATGTTGCCCTTTGAGAGGAAAAAGAAACTATATGTTCAAAATAATATAGAAGAAATTACACAAAAATATAAGGAAGAAATTGACAACCTGCCTACTTCTCAAAATAGAATCAAAGATTTAGGATTCACAAATGAAAGGATTGTTGGGGAAAATGCATTTGATATAAATGTTTTTAAAGAAAAATCAATAGAGGATGTCATCAATAAATTCATTGATATTACTGATCTATCCATAGGCAATGGTGACCTTAAAAAGTATGCTTTTAATTTGTTAAGTGAGGAGGAGTTTTTTGATAGATGGTGTGATGAAACATATGAGCTCCCGAAATTACCAGACCATAAAACTCTATTAAGTAACATAATTGATAAAGTAGAATTTAACTCAAAAGATGTAATCCTTGACTTAGGAAGTGGTGATGGAAAATTACTTGATATTATTCCTTTATGCTCTGAGGTAGATTGCTTTGATATATCAAAAAAAATGTTACAAAAAATTGAAGGGAAAAAGGATAAATTTCAATTTACAATCAACACTAAGCACGGGGATTTTCTTGAATACAAATTTAATAAAAAATATTCAAAGATAATCGCAATAATGTCATTACATCATATTAAAGAAATCAATAAAGCAATTAAAAAAAGCTATAAAATTCTAAACGAAGATGGTTATTTAATTATTGGAGAGACATTTTTAGATTCCATAAATCTAAATTCTCCGGAAAATATTAGAAATATATCTTCGTTATATTTAAGAAAAATGGTAAACTGCTTTAACAATAATTGTTTAAAACATGCACTAAAAGAAATTCAAATACTAAAGAAAATCTTATATTCACAAGGAGAATATATGCTTCCTATGAATATTTGGAAAGATACTCTAAGAAGTAATGGCTTTCAAGTTTTAAATGCCCAATTGACTTCCCCGCTAATAAAATATGGGTACATCATTGCAAGGAAACTTTAAAGCTTAATAAAAATTAAAAAGGGGGGATTAAATGACTTTTGAATATATAAAAGATAATTATTCTGTTTGGCACCCTTTCACAACAATCAGATTAATGTCGGAATACGGAATTGAAATTGTTGGAGGGAAAGGAATATATTTGGAGGATAGTAACGGTAAGAGCTATATAAACGGATTTAGTGGACTTTCTCTAATACTTGGTACTAAAAATGAAGAGATTATTGATGCTATTTACCAACAATTAAACAAACTTCCATACTGTTCAATGTTTAGTATGACAAACTTGCCTGCTAGAAAACTCGCAGAAAAATTAGTAGAGATAACACCAAAGGGATTAGATAAAGTAGTTTTTACAACATCTGGTTCTGAATCTGTTGAAGCTGCTATTAAAATTTCTCGTCAGTTTTTCTATATACAAAACCAAAAACAAAAAAAGCATATTATTTCATTACAAGATTCTTACCATGGAACATTGTATGGGGCATTTTCAGCAAGTGGAATTTATTCTAAGGAAGAACATGAAATTTATGGGCCAGTACTCCCAGGGTTTTCTTTTATTGATTCGTCTTTTTATAATTCTTCCCAAAATATTTCTTATGTAAGTGCTACCAAATTAGAAGATGAAATTAAAGAAGTAGGAAAAGAAAATGTGAGTGCTTTCATTATGGAGCCAGTTTTGGGTGCTGGTGGTGTAATAATTCCCCCAAAAGGGTATATTTCAGCTGTTTATGAAATTTGTAAGAAATATAACATTTTATTTATATTAGATGAGTCTGCAACAGGGTTTGGAAGAACAGGGACTATGTTTGCTATGGAACATGAGGGGGTAACCCCTGACATTCTCATCTTATCAAAAGCAATAAACGGAGGTTGCTTACCTTTGGGTGCAGTACTTGTCAGTAATAATATATTTAATCAATTTAATGATTCCGATAGTATATTGGCTCATGGCACATCACAGTCAGGTAATCCCACTTCTTGTGCTGCAAGTTTAAAGACAATTGAAATAATCCAAAGGGATAATCTAGTTGTTAATGCGAGAATAGTAGGAGATTATTTTATTAATTTATGTTCTGAATTAATAGAATACGACATTGTTAGTGATGTAAGAGGTATAGGATTAATGATAATAATTGAACTAACAAATAAAAATCAACCCCTAACAACAGAGGAGACATTTAATATTTACTTAAAGCTTTTAGGTGAAGGCTTAATTACTCATTATAAAAAAAATAGAATTGGTTTTTTCCCACCACTAACTATTTCTAAGGAAGAAGCTAAGGTTACATATGAAATTATAAAAAAAGTTATAAGTGAATATGAAGGGAGATAAAATGGTGAATATATCAGAAAAAGGTATTAAAAATTATTATTTAAGTAAAGAAGAGTTTGAGTTATTACCGTATATTGACAGTAGAAATTATATTGAATCTTCAAAAGAAAGGTTTACAGGTTGGGAAAGTTCTTTTGATACAAGTCATCCAGATTGGAAAAAGAGAATTGAAGTCCAAAGTAGTTTGATGTACTGCCTTGATCAATGTCTTGCTGAGGAAATTGACAATTATATAAATCAAGATAGTTTGAAAGTGATTTTTTTAGGTGCCTCACTTGGATCAATAGCTTCCTATTTTTCTATGAATATTTTAAAGAAGTATAGTTTATTAGATAAGACAGAAATCTATATTTATGACCTCTTGCATGAGCCACTTGAAAAGACTAAAAAGGGCGATTTTGATTTCTCAACTGAATCTGAGAAAGATTGTGGTTTCTCAGAAAGCTTTTCTGCTAAAGAGTATAAAGAAAAGTTAAAAAAAGCACATATATTATCAGGGTCAATAACCGAGATACCTGAGAACATTGGAAAATTTGATATTGTTATAGCACCGTATATACATCATCACTTAAACATTTATGATAAAAAAAGTGCTAGTAAAGACATGGTAGAAATAACTAAAAAGAACGGACTTATCCTATTAGGTGATCTTTATTTTACCTATGAAACTTTTATTAATTGGTTGGAAGATCATAAAGAAGAGTTTGTTGGAGGTAAAGGTACGTATGCACTAGAGTCATTTATTACTATCGATGAGCATATAGCAATGTTTGAAGGTACTTCGGTAGTCAATCGAGAGATGAAAGACTACTTCTACATATTTGGGTTAAAAAAATAAAAAAAATCACAAAAAGAATAGGAAGGTGCTCTTATTATGAATAACTATTTTGAAATTCCAAAAGAAAATATTGAGGCAATCACAAAAAATCTTAGTGTTCCAAAATTAGTAGAGGTTGACGAAATTTTAGAAAATGCAACCAAACGGGAATTAACATTACATGAAGTAAATTTATTATTAAATGCGATAAATTCTATTGAATTCACTGAAATAAAAAATAAGGTATTAAATGTATCAAAAAAATTAAGGGAAAAAACTTTTGGTAATCAAGTAATTACAATGGCTCCAGTTGAAGTATCAAACTTTTGCGCCTCTGACTGTGTATTTTGTGGTTGGAGAACGACTAATACTGAAATGAAAAGATTACGTTTGTCAATGGATCTTGTTTTAGAACAAGTTAAATATCTAATAAATAAGGGGATATATATTATCGAATTAGTAGGTGGTGATGACTTTAAATTTGTCCGTCATGATTTACCTATGCTTGTTAAGGAAGTAAAGAAATTATTCCCTGAAAATATTGAAGGGAAAGTAATTGTTTGTACAATGGCACTTACTCAAAAACAATATGAAGATTTAAAAGAAGTAGGTGTTGACGGAGTAATAACATGGCAAGAAACCTATGATAAATCACTGTATGATCAAAATATAACTAGGGGACCTAAGGCTTACGGAATAGATGATGATTATAGGGTGAATAAAGATGGAGATGGTTTCTTATTTAGAGTTCAGTCTCAAGATAGAGCTTTAAACGCTGGTCTCCAAGTAGCATTAGGAACAATGGTAGGATTTAACCCAAATCTGAACTATGAGGTGTTAGCAACTATTTCTCATGCTAACCACATTTTGGACAACTATGATATAGATGATACTACGCCCATAATAATAGGTATGCCTACCTGGAACACTATTACAACGAAAAAAACTGATAATAGACCAATTAACCATCCTTCAATAGAGCCTTTTTTTCCATATATTTCAGCCATTTATTTTCTAGCTTGTCAAAAGGGGAAAGTATGGGTATTTCCAAATTGTCGTGTATCATTAAACACACAAGTGGAAGCAGTGGCTACAAGCGGTATTTTTACTTCAACTGAAGTTAAAGTTGGACCAGGTGGATATTTAAAGTCAGCTATAGAAAAGATGGAACCTGAACAGAAGGTTAGGATTATTAATGAAATCAAACAAAAACTGGTTGATAATCCAAATGATAATTCTGATATATTTGAGGTGTTGGATAAAATGGAACAATTTAACCATTCATACCATAAACATGAAGAATATGTAGAATGCTTTACTAAAGAGGGACTAAGTACTAACGATATTTTCACTTTAAAAGTATAAAAGTAATTTTACAGACAACTGAAAGTAGGGAATATTAAATGTTAACAAAAGATGAGCTGGTGTCACAATTCAATGAGTTCTCAACAGAGTCTAATATTCTAAGTGATTTTCTTAACAATGCTCCTAATGATGCCATTGAGAGTATTGATAAAATTGGCCTCATTTTATTGGCTCCTGAAAATTTTGCATTAGGTATAATGGAGGACTTACTACTATATTTAGAGAAAAAAAATCTCATATTTTTAGATTTCACAATAAAAGATCAACTTTCTGATGAAGATTTAACTTTATTATATCTACCGAATTGTAAACCTTTTGTCCCGGTTTTTATTCCAAATGATTTCCGTTGGTGGTTAATTAAACAAAGGTTTACAATGGGTCCCGTTTGTGCAATTTTAGTTGGGAGTAAAGATTGCGGCACGAATAGTATTCCTAGGTTATTGGAAGGTTTAAAAGGTTACAGAGTACCATATAAAGCAAAAGTGAATAGCATAAGAGCAAAGTTCCCATCAATTAACGGTATATTGAACCTGGTACACACCTCACATAATAGTGCTTTTGTACTTAGGGAAGGAAGTATATTCTTCGATTTAAAACGTATTATACAATCTATTTTAATTGCTAGAGATAAAGGGAATCAAGGAACTTTCTCAGCTCAATATATTTATAACAATTATTTAAAAGGCTATGATTTTCATCAAGAATCTTCTAAAAGTTTTTTTGAAGTTTATTTTAGATTACAACACAAGATTTTAAATAGACTTACTTTTAAGGAGAAAGTAAATACCGAAACTGTATCTCAATTATTTGTACTTGTGAACGATGGAATTCGTATAGCAACGGAGAATTACGTTAAAAGAGAAGAACTTTTTACTTTAGCTTTTTCAATAATAATAAGCCAGAAAGAAATTATTATTAGTAATTTTCCAAGTATAAATAAAAAAGAGTTCCTCTTTGTAAATGATCCAGTAAATTGTTTATTGAACTCTTTTTATACTCTAGTAAGTTTAGAAAATGCACACAATGTTGACTGGATTGAGTATATCAAATTATTAGATGCTTTTGGAATAACTGTATCTGAATGGGAGGAATTAGTTATTGAAACTACACTTTTTAATATTAATCAAGAATTCCCGGAAGCTTTGATAAACAAATTAAGACAGTAGGCAGTTAATAACTATTTTGGAATTGATTCTAATTATATCTAAGCAAATTTGAAACTAGATATCAATTTGTAAATTAATAGTGAGGTTCTTATGAAACATGTTAATAATTATGTGGGGAACAATAAAGAAATCCCTATATACAAAGATATCGGATTCATACTTCAAAATGATGATTCTATAAATGGTGAAAACTATATTTATTCTAGGCACAACAATCCCACAATACGTATGATTGAAAACCATTTATGTGAAATGGAAAATGCAAAATGGTCCTTAATCTCACCTTCAGGTATGTCAGCAATAGATATAGCCTTGTCAATTTTTCAATCAAGGAATAAAAGACCTTGGGCATTTTTTAATAATTTATATAGTGGGACAATTTCATACATTGAAAGGGTACTTGTTAGAAGAGGAATTGTACCTATTTTTATAGACGACAATGGATTTGAAGAATATAACCTTGAGTATATTAAGGAAGTAATCCGAAAAGAAAGACCTGAGGTCCTTTTCTTTGAATCTATTTCAAATCCACTTTTAATTGTGCCCAATTTTTATGAAATAATTAAGATCGCTAAATTGTTTGGAACAAAAGTAATTATTGATAATACATTAGCTACACCATTAATATTCAATCCTTTAGATTTAGGTGCTTCCCTAGTTATCCATAGTGCTACTAAATATTTATCTGGCCATAATACTTTGATGGCTGGAATTATTTTCGGAAATGATTTTGAATTATATGAATTAGTTAAAGATTATCAAAAATGTACTGGGCAAGTTGTTAGTCCAGAGAATGCTTTTAATTTATTTGAAAATATAAAAACATTTGAAATCAGATTTAGGAAACAATGTGAGAATGCATACAAGTTAGCTTCTTTATTTAATTGCAATAACAAAGCTATTAAAGTCCGTTATCCTGGGTTAACTCATAATCATATTAACAAAGGGCAGTGCGCTAGTAATAATAATATTATTAAACTTTCTAAAAATCAATTGTTTGGGGCAGTGATAGTTATTCAAATAAACTTAAATACAAAACTTCAAAAACATGATTTATTTATTAACCTATTATCCTCGGTAATGGATAGTTCTCCTTCACTAGGAGCTACCCGATCTAGTATTCTAAATGTTGGTTCATTTTTCACATCAAAAAAGACAAATTATTCCGAAGGTTTATACCGTTTATCAATTGGTATTGAAGATATTTCTAAACTTGAATATGACTTTTCCAAAGCTTTAAACGTTTTGGAATAATTCTATATAAAGGAGTGAATTGTCATAAAGATTCTGATAATAGATATATTAAAAACTGAACAAATTGATTTAATAGAAGAAGTGATAGATATATTAAAAAATGCAGTTGGAGTTAAAGAAAGATTAGATCTGGACATTAAGTACCGTGATGAATTAACCCAAATTTCTCACAATATTTATTCAGGAATAATAATACTAGGTTCTTTTACGCCTTATAATGATGAATCTAAATGGGTTCAAGATTTAAAACATTTTATTATAGAAGTTTATAAACTAGGACAGGTTCCATTGCTTGGAATTTGTATGGCACATGAATTAATAGCTAGTATATTTGGCGGGAAAGTACAAAAACATAAATTTCGACGAGAATTAGGTACTGTTCAATTTGAGTTAACTGAAGATGGTTGTAATTCTATGTTGTTTGATGGCATAACAAAGTTTTTTAATGTAAACACTGCACATTCGCATGACGTAATTGAACCGCCATTAAATGCAAATATTTTGGCTTTTAATGAGAGAGGTCCTTGTCAGTCGTTTAAACTTAAAAATTTATATTGTGTTCAGTTCCATCCTGATATAAAAACAAGCACTCTGAAGAAATGGCTTAAGGAAGATAGTAATATAGAGAGATTAATAAATGAAAAATATATTAATTCTAAAGATGAAATTGACAAATTTTTAGATGATACCTTTTATATCACGGAGACAAATATAATTATATTCAGGAATTTTTTAAGAATTTGTAAACATAATACATGAGACGATGTTATATAATATTTTTTTCATTTTGTTTAAAGAGGTGTTGGTATGATAATAAAAGATTTAATAAGTGAGAAACAAAAAATGGTATTTGATTCAGATAGCCTAAATTATTTTGTTGAATCTGCTGAAGATAATATTATTGATTCTCTTGGAGAATTGGGTTTGATTTTGTTAGGACCCGAAACTTTTATCACTTCCAATGTAGAAAAAGTTTTAACATTATTAGAGGACCGTGGATTTGTCTTTTTAAGGATTTGTGTTATCGACTCTTTTACTAAAGAACAGCTGGCACAATTTATACCCAAAAGTATTGCTAATTCATTCCGGTGGTGGTTAATCCAAGAACGTTATATTATGGGTCCAACTGCTGCTCTGATGGTATGTAGAGATAAGAAAATAAATGAACCCATTCTAAGAGAACTTAAAAGAATTAAAGGGTATAGAATACCACTAAATGCCGAGGAATCTACTTTACGTAATCAATTACCCACAATTAATGGTTTGTTAAATTTTGTTCATACGCCTGATAACAGTGCCTTTTTATTAAGAGATTCTGAACCATTTTTCAACACCGAAGATGTTATTCAGGCTATTAATGAAATTGAAGATATTCATTTAGGTCATACAAGAGGCCTTAGTATAAATGATATTAAAGAGAAGTATTTAAACGGATATATAAATGAAAATAATTTAAACTATTCTTTCTTTTCTATTTTATTTTCATTAGTTCATCGAATATATTCAAAGATATTACAATTATCTAAACATTCTATTCGTTCAATTATAAGTTTACAAAATATTTTAACCGAAGCGCTAGAAAAGAGAGAACAATTGGTTGAAAGAATAGAACAAATACAAGCAATAAAAAACTATACTGATGAACTAATCATAGGATATAACAAAACTAAGATTGATAGTTTTCACAACTTTTTTGAAGAAAAGGATTATATTAAAGCACATATACTCTGGGATATTTCCTATGATTTATTATCTTTGAAAAATTCTTCAAAAAAAGATTGGATAACGATATTTAAAAAATTAGAATACTGTGATGTGAAGATAAAAAATATTGAATACTTAATATTAATTAGTACATTCTTAAATATAGAAGAAGAAATTCAAATTTAGTGTTTATCATAACATTCTATTAAGTGAACGACTAAAATAAAGACTTATTACGATTTTGATGGGAGATAAGAGTATGAAAACGCAAAAATTAAGGGCACTTTTGAACTCTGGAGAAATTATTAAGGTTATTGGGGCACACAATGGTTTAAGCGCAAAGCTTGCAGAACAAGCTGGTTTTGATGCCATTTGGGCAAGTGGTTTAGAAATATCTGCATCTCATGCGGTACCAGATGCTAATATTTTGACAATGACTGAAAATTTACAAGCGGCTATTGTTATGAATCAAGCTACGTCAATTCCTATAATTTGCGATTGTGACTCTGGTTATGGAAGTGTTAATAATGTAATTAGAATGGTAAAAGAATATGAAAGAAATGGTATTGCTGGTATATGTATAGAAGACAAGAGGTTTCCCAAACTTAACAGCTTTATAGAAGGGTCTCAAAAATTGGAAGATATTAGTGATTTTCAACAAAAAATAAGAGCTGCGAAAGATACTCAGGTTAATCCTGATTTTGTTATAATCGCGAGAATTGAGGCTCTAATTGCTGGAATGGGGATGGAAGAGGCATTAAAAAGGGCAGATGCTTATGTTGAGGCAGGCGCAGATGCCATTCTAATTCATTCAAAAATGGATGATATTAATGAAATTCAAGAATTTATAACAAAGTTTGATAAAAAAACACCAATTGTAATAGTTCCGACGACATATCCAAATATTACAACAAAGGAAATGTCAGATTTAAACATAAAGATGGTGATTTACGCTAATCATGGGTTGAGAAGTGCAATCACGGCAATGGAGAATGTATTCTCGCGCATCATTGAGGATGGGACTACAGCATATATTGAGTCAAGTATAACTTCAATGGATAGAGTATTTGAATTGCAAGGGATGTTTGAAATGAGGGAAAAAGAAGATAGATATAAAAAAAACCTATTAGAAATTAGATAATTAGATTTTATAACATAAGGAACTAGTTATTTTGACTTGGTTAGAGCTTGAAGGACTTTTTTAGGATATAGGCAGTTTACAAAATATTGGTATACAGCAGGTTTACAATAAGATAATTGGTTTAAATACAAATTAGATTGTATTATCTAAGTTTTGTTATTGAATACCTAGATACTATTAAAAGGGGTAGTGAGCAGATGAAAAAATTATTAGCAATAAGACCATATAACGATATTTGGTTAGATTGCAAATATAATAATTTTGTAGGGATGTTAATTAATCATAACCCATCATTTAAGAATATTATTTTTGAAATGAGTGTTTCCTACTTAAAGATACAAACAAAACAGAAATTTAGCTCGACCAATGTAAAAAAAAACTTACTAGAAGGTGGTCTTTTCTTTCCAGAAGTATCTTACAATTTAGAGCATATTCAGAACTTAATAACAGTAAAAGAAAAACAATTTACATCAACTGATTATAAAAAGTTGCATGAGTATATTAAGAATTTTTTACATGAAGATTATTACATTTTACTAAAGGTAGATAGATATTTTTATCCGAATGGTAGAGACGCAGGTAAATTTCATATGGTTCATCCTGTTTTTATTTATGGTTATAATGACTATGAGCAGTGTTACTATGCAATAGAAGATTGTATGCATCCAGGTAAACTTGACTACTATAAATTACCATATAGCTGTGTTAATGAATCATCAACTTATTTTATTTATGAAAAAAATCAAACAATTGGTGTGAGGACTTGTAAGATTAAAGAGAACCTCCCAAAGGTTAGTGAACCTAATTATATATTGTATCATGCTAGAGAGACAACAAAAAATTTATTAGAGAGTAAACTATTTTTTAATGAGCAGTATGACATTTATTATCAAACTGGGTTTAGCGCATTAGATGAATTTAATAAAGAGTTTCTGGATTATATTAATATGTTAAGGGAAATTAATATTTTGGCCCTAAGGTTTAATTCGTTCCAGCAATTACATGGTAGAAACGCTTTAATCATTAAGTCTATATTAACAGAATATAAAGTTGATACTTCCAAAGGGAAAGAGATTTATGAAGATTATCAGACACTTTCGAAAGAATGGGAAATGCTTAAAAATAGGACACAATATATGTATAAAGTAAAGATGAAAAAAGGAAAGTGTACTAATTATAAGGAATGTCAGGACCGTATTGGGAAGATTGTAAGTTTAGAAAGGGAGGCTAATGATAAATTAAGGATTTTATTAGACAGCATTATATAAGGAGGAGAGTATGAATACGAACTATTTGGATAATGAAGAAAGATTGGTGTTAATGTTAGCTAAGAAGAATCTTTCTAAAGAGGAAAGAGGGATTTTAATACAATTAATGGAGAGTCATCTTGATTGGGAAAGAATCATGGGCTCTTTATCTTTACATAGAATAAAAGGAATCGCATGGAGTAATCTAAAAAAAATATTTGGAAGGGATTTTAATATAAAATTAACCTATCCAAATTTCTTTAAAGAATTAGACTATGCTTATCGATATCAGATGTTAAAAGCAAAAGAAAATATGAAACTCACATTAGAGGTATGTAATGAATTTGAAAAGAATAATGTAAAACATGTTGTTTTAAAGGGTTTTGTATCTTCCTCTGTAATTTATAATGATTTTGGAATGAGAGAATTTGGGGATAATGATATTCTAATTCATTCTTCACAACTTGAGCAAGCACTAACTATTCTAAAAGATAAGGGTTACACTCAGGGGAATTATAATGTAATCAATGATGAAATAACGGAAGCAAGTAGGAGAGAAAAAATAGTTAGAACAATGGTCTCGCATGAAGTAATTCCGCTAGTTCACAAAGGAAATCCAATACTACCTCACCATGAAGTAGACTTACAATTTTCAATTGATCTTATGACTGGCAATAAAACCGACATGGAAGTTCAACAACTGTTAAATCGGCGTGTTGAAATGAAGTTAGGTGAGGGGAGTTTTTATACATTAGACTTATACGATTTCTTAATCTTTCTTTGCATTCATTTTTATAAGGAGGCAATATCATTAATGGAAGTTTTGCATTATGGTGATTTAAATCTGTATAAACTCTGTGATATCTATTATTTAATTGAAGATTTTTCTAATATTAATTGGAAAGAATTCCTATTCAGAATACAACAATTAAATGTTGAAAAAGAAGTATATTATTCTCTTCATTATGTGATTAATATTTTTGATTTAATGATACCTGTGAATATAATTAAAGCTATTTCTCCCAAGAATCTAGATTATATCAATGAAGTTTATTATTACAACAATGAAAATGTAGCACATGTTTGGGGAGATCCTATTATAAAGAGAATATTTAATATAGACAGAGTAAAACAAATAAAAGTAAATGAAGAGTTTTTAGGAGATAGAGGATAAATGGAAGTTAGTAGATTTGAAGAAATTATGAGAGAACATGTAGTTGACCAGTTTGATATGGAAAGGGAACTCAGCAATATGGGTATAGACTCATTGGGAACAATTGATTTAATTTTGGATTTAGAAGACGCCTTTGATATAGAGTTTCCAGATGAATACTTAAATGAAGAGTCATTCAAAAATGGAAATAGCATTTGGGGTTCAATAAATGAGATTATAAAAATGAAACTAGATAGGTGAAAAAATGGAACTTTTACTAGAACGGTTTAAATCAATAGCATCTGAATTCGAAAAATATTCAGATGAACTCGATAATAGCAATCGTTTTCCTTCTACCAACCTTGAAAAATTAAAAGAAGCTAGATTGATGGCTCCGATGATACCTAAGGAGTATGGAGGAGATGGAGCTAAATTAGAATTATTAGTTAAAGCTGCTCAAATAATATCATCTAGCTGTTTATCGACAGGGATGATTTGGGCTATGCATTGTCAACAACTGTGCATAATAATTAACCATGCCAATGAGGACATAAAGAAACAAATACTACCTAAGATTGCTGATTCTCAGAGTTATATTGTATCTGTTACATCTGAATATAAAACTAGTGACAGTCGATATCTAAATGAAATGACCATAGATAATAATGTAATAAATATCTCCAGAGCAGCTCCTAATGTAACAGGTGCTAACTATGGTGATATTTTTATCATTTTAATGAATGACTATCTTGGGAAAGGTCCAGTTTTTGCATTAGCTGAACGAAACAGTTTAAAAATAAACACACAAAGTAACTGGAACACGATGGGAATGAAAGGTACAGAAAGTTGTAGTGTCTCTATAAAGTCTAGTATAAAGTTTGATGATATTTTAGGTGCAGGGATGACTAACAAAATACAGTCGTACACAGCAGTTCCTATAGGTCACATAATGTGGGTTTCAAGTTGGTTAGGTGCATGTAAAGGTGTTTTAGAACGCTTTTTGAAATTAATTAGATCTAATGAATTAAAAGGTCATTATAATCTTAAGTCAGATCTATTTTTAGAAAGTGTAGGCAAAGTTAGAATGAAAATTGATATGATTCAAGGTTATTTAGATAGTGTTTTATATGAGTATATTACTAATGATAAAAAGGTTTTTGATGAATTAAAATACAAAATTAAGGTGAATAATCTTAAGATATCTGCATCAGAATATTTATTTCAAGCTGTTGACGAATTGTTACAAATAGCTGGTTTGAACTTAGGTTATCAAAGAAACAAATTAATTCCATTAGAAAGAGTGTTCAGAGACCTTAGATCAGCTAGATTAATGTTAAATAATCATAAATTACTAAGTATTAATGGGAAATTAAGTTTCTTAGACAGGTAGTATTAATATTTGGCTATCAATTCAAATATCATATGAAAAAGAGTGATTGTATGAATTTATATAATGAATTAATTGATAGAGTAGGAAATACGCCCCTAATAGAATTAAAACCAAATTGGTTAGGAAATAATGAAATGAAAGTTAAATTAGAGTATTTCAATCCAACAGGAAGTATAAAAGATAGAGCGGCAAAATTTATTATTAACAAATTGTTAAATAGTGGGGAGATCAACAGTGATACTTTACTGATTGAATCTTCCTCTGGAAATTTCGGTGTAGCTCTATCATTTTTTTCAAAAATAAACAATTTAAATTTCTCATGTGTAATTGACCAAAATATAAACCCTATTAACGAATTTTTAATTGAGACCATGAGTAGTCAAGTATATAAAATTACTATTCCTGATGAGCATGGAGGGTATCTCTTAAATAGAATAAAAAAAGTAAATGAATTATGTACTAGTTATCCCAATAGCTATTGGATTAATCAATACGCAAATCCATATAATGCAGAAGCTTATTATATGACATTAGGGCAAGAACTTTGCGACGAATTAGAGGAAATAGACTATTTATTTGTTGGTGTAAGCTCTGGCGGAACTATTACTGGGCTCTCTCAACGGATTAAAGAGGATAATCCAAATTGTAAGATTATTGCAGTTGATGTAAAAGGTTCCGTTATTTTTGGTGACAAGCCTAAAAAAAGATTAATACCTGGTATAGGCTCTAGCATGGTTCCTGAAATTTTAAATCAAGCTATTATTGATGATTATGTTCATGTTGATGAATTAGCCGTAATCGATAGTTGTCATGAACTTTTAAAAAATCATATGGTGTATGCGGGTGGATCATCTGGGGCTGTTTTTGCTGCTGTAAAAGTATACCTTGAAAGAATTTCAAAGCCGGGAATGAATGCTAAAATAGTTACAATTTTTCCTGACCGTGGAGATAGATATTCTTCCACCATCTATAATAATAAATGGATATCAAAATACAAGTCACAATTAGTTTCTGAATTTAGATAATTATATTTAGGGAGGTAATTAAAGTTATTTATCTTAACGAAGAGATACTAAAGACATTAGGTACTAATTGGAATGAGTTGGTTGCTAATGTAGAAGAAGCTGTGAAAATTATGCATGAAGATGATTTTTCTCAACCAATAAAACCATATTTAAGATATAAGGACCAAAAAAATAGAATAATTGCAATGCCAGCATACATTGGAGGTTTAATAAATAAATCTGGAATTAAGTGGATATCGAGTTTCCCTGACAATATAAACTATAATAAACCAAGAGCCCATAGTGTCTTAATACTTAACAATGCTGAAACTGGTGAACCAATTTCTATTATTAATGGTGCTTTACTGAGTATTTATAGAACTGTAGCGGTTTCTGCGCTAGTGGCCAAGTACGTTGACATAGTAAGGGAGTTTTCAAACTTCAACCTTGGTATAATTGGATTTGGTCCGATTGGACAAAACCATTTAAAATGTTTTGAGGATTTATACAATGAAAAAATAAATAATATTATGATTTATGATAAAAAAACAATAAACAATGATTTATTGAAAACTAATCACAAGATAAATGTGTGCTCTAGCTGGCAAGAAGTTTATAAGAATTCAGATATATTAATAACTTGTACTGTTTCAGATAAAAGGTATATAAATCTTTCTCCTAAAAAAGGGTCATTACATTTAAATGTATCTCTTAGAGATTACGAACCTAGCATCTATGACCACATGAAAGATTCAATAATAGTAGACAATTGGGAGGAAGTTTGCAGAGAAAACACCGATATAGAAATAATGCATAAACAAAAGGGCCTTAAAAAATCTGATACGTATTCTATTAATGATGTTGTATTAAAAAATGCAATTAGAAATATACCTTTGGAGAACTCAATTATGTTTAATCCAATGGGCATGTCAATATTTGATATTACTATTGGAAGTTATTATTATACCAAAGCCTTAGATAATAATATTGGGATTAGACTTGATTAGGAAGGAGAGTTTTGATGGAATTTTCAATTGAAGATTACTATAGTCCCTTGACTACGAAAGATTCAAAAGAACTGAGTAATACGTATAAAGTGGATTTTGATGATAGTTTCTATCGAATATGTAATTCAATTCAGCAAAAGCATAAATATGTTCTAGAAGATTTAGTTTTTGGGACATTAATCATGTTAATTGCAACTTATACAAATCAAGATAAGGTTTTAATAGGAAAGGTAAATAAAAATGATATTTTTGAATATTATCCTTTTGAAACAAGTGCGGAATTAACCTTTTTAGATATTCTAAATATAGTAAAAACAAAAAAGCAAAAGAAAGAATTTTTAGAAGATGATAGTGGCATAAATGTAGATATATTAGTTACTGATAGTGATATTGAAGTAAAAGGGAAAATTATTTTTGTATGTTCAAATAATGAAATTGTAATAAAAGATAGCTTGCTAAATTCTAATTATAAAACTACAAAATTGATAAATCACTTTAAATGTTTATTAACTAGTTATACAAGAAAACCCACTGCACAAGTCGATACTATTGATATGCTAACTGAAAGTGAAAAGGAAATCATTGAGGGATTTTCTTGTGGTGAAAGTGTATTAATAAACAATAATTTTATTGAACTATTTGAAATTCAAGTAAAGAAAAATCCAGAATCCATTGCTGTTCAAATTGGTGAAGAAATGTTTTCATACCAATTTATCAATCAAAAGGCTAATCAATTTGGTAGATTGTTTGAATCTATGGGAATAAAAAAAAATGAGCTTGTCACAATAAAATTAGAAAGAAATGAATGGTTTTTAGTTTGTATACTTGCATTATGGAAAATTGGTGCCATATATATTCCTATAGACCCAAAGATTCCTCAAAAAAGAGTTGAAATGATTTTGGATGAATCAAAAAGTAGATATATCATTACCAATAAGAGTGATTTATCTAATCTTAGCAATAGAAAGTATTTTATAATAAGTGAAATAATAAATGAACATGTTAGGTTTGATAAAAATAATATAAATAAGTTAATTAATAATCATGATTTAGCCTATGTTATATTCACTTCTGGCTCTACTGGTAAACCTAAAGGCGCAATGGTTGAACATATAGGAATGATTAATCATATTTGGGCAAAAATAAATGATTTTAAACTAAGCCAAACCTCTATTGTTGCACAGAATGCGTCTCAAAGTTTTGATATTTCGGTTTGGCAAATGTTTGCCCCATTGGCTATTGGTGGGAGAACAGTAATTTATGGGGATAATGTCATTAGAAATGTAAGAAAATTCATGAAATCTATAAGTGATGATACTATTACAGTATTAGAAGTTGTCCCTACATATTTAATTTCGATATTAAAATTTCTTAAGAAAAACATTGTTGATTTGTCAAAGCTGGAATTTTTATTAGTTACAGGAGAAGTGCTAAAAAAAGATATAGCACAACAATGGTTTGATCTTAATAATGATGTTGTTTTATCAAATGTCTACGGACCTACAGAAGCATCTGATGATATCACTCATTTTATAGTAGAAGAGAAAATTGAAAGCAGTACAAATTCAATTCCGATAGGGAAACCAATACAAAATATGAACGTTTATGTTTTGGACCAATTTAATAAGTTTTGTCCAATTGGCATAAAGGGGGAAATTTTTGTTTCCGGAATTGGTGTAGGACCCGGGTACCTAAATAACCAGTCTAAGACTAATGATGTGTTTTTCTTTAATAATTCATTAAGTGAATCTAGGATATATAGAACTGGTGACTTAGGGTACTGGGATCAGAGTGGGAACCTCAATTTTATAGGTAGGAAAGATTTTCAAGTGAAAGTGAGAGGACACCGAATTGAAATAGAGGAAGTTGAAAGGAACATAATAAAAATCCATGGCATAGACGACGTAGTAGTTCACGCCGTAAAAGATAAAGATGATAATACAGTTTTAACTGCATACTATATCACATCTTTAGAAACACTTTCAGGTGAAATGATCAAAGAAATGCTTTATAAATTTCTACCGAAATATATGGTACCTATGTTTTGGGTGAAGATGGATTATTTCCCTCTAAATTCTAATGGAAAAGTCGATAGAAAAAAACTTCCTTATCCATATTAAAGTAGATATGGGTGTGAAAATAGTTAACTTAGATACTTTAACAAAATCCCTTATAACTACTAAGATTTATTGAGAATAAAGGAAAAAGGTGATTAATAATGTCTCTCCGAACAGAAAGAAGGAAAAATTTGACGGTATACCTATGGTTATTGTCATTTATGCGTCCCTATAAATGGCAAGTACTTTTACTAATATGCTGTTTTATTGTGTCGTCTTACATTGAATTGATGATTCCAAAAGTCATGCAAATTTTTATTGATGATGTTGTCCCACAAGAGGACATTAAACTTTTTTATTCACTTCTTTTGGGGTTGGCCATTTTAATAGTTATAATGATTATTATTAATGGAGTGGCTAATTTATTGAAACGGACAATTCAAGAAAAGGCTTCGAAAAACCTCCAATTCACCATGTTTAAACATCTCCGATCATTAGGTTTTTCCTATTTTGAAAAACATCCTGTTGGCGAAAGTCTCGCTCTCATTAACTCTGAGGTTGAAAACATACAGGAGCTATATCGCAATCACTTTCCTTCTATGATTGGATTATCTATTTTTTCCGTTATCTCTATTGGGTTAATGGTCAGCACTAGTCTTCATCTAACATTAATTACGGTTCCTTGTTTATTTCTCTACTATTTAATTGGTCCATATTTAGAACGTCGTGCTGCCATATGGGGAAAGCGGTCTTCTGAAAATCGCGTCAGTTTTAACAACAAGGCGTACGAAAGTATATCAGCAATAGTTGAAATAAGAGCGAATGGTGCTGAAAAAGTTGATTTACAACAATTTAATAGTAAAAAGAGATCACTAAACGAGGGACTCCTATCATTATTTTGGTTTGGTTATTGGCGTGGGTCTGTTAGACGATTGTCCTACTATATTGGAGCAGTGATCATTTTCATTTACGGCTTTTGGTTGATCCAGCACAATTTGTTGTCCGTTGGTGAGATTACCGCATTTATACTTTATTATTTTGTTGCGATGCAGCGTTTAACAATCATTATCACTCTAGTGACTGAACAACAAATGATGATGCAACAAGCAAACATTCTTTACGACTTTAGTCGTTTATCCCCTGAAGTTAAGGATGCGGTAGGAAAGGAAAAACTCTCAATAGAGGGAGAACTGGTCTTTGATTCTGTGCATTTCGGATATAGTAAGCAGGGGCCAAAAATTTTAGATGATTTTTCTCTTCATATTACTCCAGGCGAAACAGTAGCTCTTGTTGGCACCAGTGGAATGGGGAAAACGACCATTTTAAAGTTAATCGGTCGATTCTACGATGTTCAAAGTGGGAGTATCTTGTTAGATGGTAAAGAGTTAAAGGATATTCCTCTTTCCCATCTAAGAGAGTGTCTTGGCTACGTTTTTCAAGAAACCTATCTTTTTGGTGATACCATTTATGAAAATATAAAATTCGGTCGTCCAGAAGCGAACGACGAAGACATCTATAAAGCAGCTAGAGAAGCCTATGCGGATGAATTCATTGAGCAGTTACCCGATGGTTACCAAACGCTTCTCGGTGAAAGAGGTATTAACATTTCTGGGGGACAAAAACAACGAATTGCGTTGGCACGAATGTTTCTCAAAGATCCAAAAATCCTTCTTCTAGATGAAGCGACTTCTTCATTGGACACAATCAGTGAAACACACGTCCAAAAAGCTCTTACCAATCTTGCAGCTGGTCGAACGACGATCATCATCGCTCACCGAATTTCAACCATTCAGCATGCGGATAAAATTGTAGTTGTTGACCACGGAAGAGTTGTTGAGATGGGTAGTTACCAAGAACTCTTAGAACAGCGAGGACATTTTTATCAATTAAAAGAGGCTCATTCTATTGTGAGCTAGAGAAAAGGGGGGAGTGTATGGAAACAGTTAGATGGCTTTTTCACTATATTTCTAAAGAAAAAGGGTTGTTTTTTTTAGGCATTCTGTTTATGACTATAGAAGGAGTCTCAAATATAGGGATCATTGCGGTTCAGCAACTTTTTATCGATGAAGTCTTCATTGGTGGAAAGGAAGAAAAGTTTTTACCGAATTTAATTTTACTTGTAACGTGTTTGTTAACATTTGCCTTGTTTTTCACCATTGGGCCTCGTCCGATGCATAAATGCGTCGCGCGGATTGATAATCGTTTATCTGAGGAATTCATGAAATACATGTACAGAATGCCTATTAGCTCGATTCAGAAGCAGCGGTCAGCGCAATTTGCTCAATATTTTTCTAGGGATATCCCAAATGTTGCCGGTCTCATTGGTGAGGAAATCCCCCGCTTTTTCTATCAAGCAATTAAAGTGATTGTGCTTGCTGTCATTATTGGATTTGCTAGCCCCGTACTATTGAGTGTTATTATCCTTTTAAGTACATGCTATATAATTGGCTCCATCTATTTCAAGGATAAAGGAAAGAAGTATTCGAAATCAGTAAACGAAGCTAAGGCTGATCTCGTCGTTGTTCTTGAAGAGGGTGTTTCATCCACTCGTGAAGTAATCGCATTTAATCGTACACAATGGGAAGAAGAAAAGTATAACAAGGTATTTGCTAAATACCTAAAAAGCATTATTAACGAAGGAAAACTGATAAATCTGCAAATGTTTGTGAGTGAACCGATTCGTTGGGTGACCGTTTTGGTGGTGTTGGCTTATGGCGGCTTTTTGGTCGTCCAGAATGAAATGTCTCTAGGTAGCTTTGTTGTTGTATTACAGTTAACTACTTTGTTGATGCTAGATTTTCAGGAGATGTTTAATAAAGTCATGCTGGTATACAATCGATTGGCTAATGTGGAGCGAATTCGCCAAGTGTTAGATGTGCCCCTTGAAAAGAGTGGAGAGAAGAAGCTTGATGGTTCTATTCAACACTTTTCCTTGGAAAAAGTATCGTTCCAGTATGAGCAGGGGAATGAGCTTATTCTAAAGGATGTAACTTTTACGATCCCGATTGGTAAAAAGGTTGCGATTGTCGGTCAAAGTGGTAGTGGAAAGTCGACCATCGCACAGCTACTACTAGCATTTTCTCAACCAACAAATGGGACAATTCAGGTTAATGATAGCATGTTATATGAGCTGTCTGAGACATTTTGGCGCGAGAAAGTTAGTGTTGTTTTTCAAGAGCCATACCTTTTCCCTAATACAATTCGATTTAACCTACTAATGGGGAACGAATCTATTACAGACGAAAGAATGGTAGAGATTTGTAAAAAAGCGCAAATTCATGAGTATATCTCGTCTCTACCGGACCAATACGATACAGTGATTGGAGAAAGAGGAATTACACTTTCTGGTGGACAGCGACAACGTCTCTCTATTGCGCGAGCATTGTTACGTGACACGGAAGTATTGATACTTGATGAGGCCACCTCAGCACTGGATCATGAGACCGAGTACTTCGTTCAACGAGAAATTGATGGTCTGAGGCAAGGAAAAACAACAATCATTATTGCTCATCGCCTCTCAACTATTATGAATGCCGATGAGATTATTGTCCTGGACGGAGGAAAAATTGTTGAAATTGGGACTCACGATGAGTTAATGCTGAAGCATGGCGTCTATGCCAATTTAATTCGGGCCAACGAAGAGAAACAAATGAATCAAGTCCTCAGTTCCTGAAACCTTTTAAGTAATCAAGTCGTTTGACTAAGTTGACTAAGAAGTGAAGAAATATAGGTTTTGTAATGGGGTTTTATACCACGAGATTATAAGAAATGTCTGAAATCAAATTTGAGAATTGAATAGGAATTTAATTATGTGCTCACCAAGTGTGAAACGGTCATAAATACTTTTTCAAAATTAGATGAACAATCTTACAATTAAGGGGATATTAGGTCAATACAAAAAATTAAAAACCTTAACAAATAGTTAGTGATAAAATTCTACTATATAATGTCTCAAAACTGACGTTCTTACCTGTACAGAGATGATGGATATTATATCCTTAACAACTGTAGCAAAGGAAAAGGACGTCGTCTTTTTTTATTATCATTCGCATTGTATATTTTGTATGTTTGAGAATTTTTTTGTAATTATCAATTTTTATTATGGAAAGGAAACAACAAAATGAGTGTTTCTTGTGTTTTGCAAATAAAAGTACAAAGTTTTGTAACCATCAAGTAGGAACAGTTTTTGCTCTTTGTTTTTGAACACTTTTAGCTTATTTAGTTTGTGCACTTTTCGCTTGGAATAGGGAGTCCCTATTTTTTATACGGTGACTAGCCCCATCGAAGTGAATACCTTCAGAGCGATGGAGAAGGCGAGCTAACATCGCCGTTGTAATCCCCTGGTCTCCCAGTAACTCTCCCAATTCTTCAGGTCCTTTATTGGATGTTAATATTATCGAACTTCGTTCATAAAGATGTTGACCAAGTGAAAGAAGAGATTTGCTTCGTGTTGGTCCATTGCCATATACATTAAATCATCAAGCACAATAGCAACTTTGTTTACTTTTTATATACAAAATACTGTTTATGAGAATATCTAGTTAGATAAATTTGCTCAAATATCAAAAAGTAACAACAATTTAGTGGGATAAATTGTAAATGAGAATCGAATTAAAAGGGATAGACTATATAAATTGCGACAAAAAAGATAATTAAAGGGTAGAAAACTTTAGGATTATAAACTACAACAATAATATATTGGACTATTTGCTACTTCTTTCTACAAAAAAGTAGTTTTAACTAATAAATAAAGTTATTTCGCGTTAAATACTAATTTAACGAACAATTAACAATTAAAATATGGTATAATAAAAACAGCTAAACTTAGAAAAGCTTAGCTGCCGAAGATTTATTATTATTCATAGTTTTGTGTGTCGGATTAATTTTCACCGAACCTAGGTACGGGTACTCTGTCAATCCTACGTTATACTAACCGTATCTTGATACGGGGCTACAACGTAATATTACTATATAATATTTATCTAAATACGTCAATAAGGAGGATAAAATGTGTCTACAGAGTTAATGAATATTTTCTTTGATGAAAGTGGTCAAGATTCCGATAAACCAACAACAATGGGTGGCTTACTCATCCCCCATTCCGTTTACATTTCACAAGAAATGAATGCCCTTAACGAGCGATTACGGTCTAAAGAAATAAAATTGCATTGGACAGATTATACGGGTGACGGGGTGCTAAGAGAAAATATTAAAGAGGCCATTACCGCATTTTCAACCATTGCAAAGTATACACGGATGAATGTCATTAATTACAACCGCTCCTCCCTCGACTTGCGTTATAAACTGTCTGATGATATTGGGAGCAAAAAGCAAATGGGCCGCAAAAAAAAAGAAACCATGAATTACGCTACATTAATGGTTTATACGAAAATTCCTGAACGTATCTTTTATGGATTGCTTCGTAATTACGGGAAAGACGTATACATAAAAACTGATATTTTTATAGAAAAAGAAGGTAAATATGAAAAGTATAATCTAGAAACACGATTAAAAGAAAATTTAAATACTCAATCATTATACCGAGCTGAGCAATTTTGGGTGAAAGATAGTAAAATGGTCACCAAAGGACAGATGATCGGTATAGAATTGGTTGATTTAATTCTTGGGGTTATTCGATTGATTATACGAAGATATCCGGTTCCACCAGGATTAACAGATGACCAATACAGTGAAAGACAAATTAAAGGTAAAGCGAAGAAGCACCAACTAGTCATTGAGTTACTTAAAATAGATCCATTTCAACAATTCTTAAGAACAATAAAATACTATGAATGGGATAGCAATAAGGAACTTACGGAAATTTCCTTTGGTGATTATATGGACTTATTCATGGCTAATAATTTCAGAGAATTTCAGTAGGTTACTAGTATATTTAGGAAACCAATTTTAAGTAACTCAACCTGTAACAATACTCAAGTAGGAGGAGAATAAATATGAGATACATTATTAAGCAATTTTCTTCAAAAGGGAAGCGCTCTCGCGTAGAAAAATTTAGAAATATTCTGTCGTTAGCTTCAACAATTCTGGAAGGAGAACTTCCTAATACTATTTATGATCTTATCTACTCGTTAGGAAAACCCTATCATCTAAAAGTAATAAATGATTGCATAATGGGAAACAGTATATCTCCGGAAACTGCTTTTCGAGAGGAGCATCTATTTTTTAAACACTTCAATGATAAATATAGTTTAATTCAGTTTGAGTAGTAACTCGCTAAGAGAACATTTTAGAAACGAATAAAACTTTAAAATTAATGATATTGACAAAAGAAATTTAGTTAATACAATCTGGTTTGGCTGTGACATTAGTTTTTGGCATATACATTTACGGTATTACTGTACTAATCTAATTTAAAGTGAGGTTTTAATGATGAAATTAAATAAAGAGAACTTTTTTAAAGACTTTAATGTTGACGAGAAAGAATTCGATGATGCACAAATGGATTGGGAATCCCTACAAGATATCTTTATTGATTATAGTAATTACAGACTTACGTTATCACCAACTGCTGAAACTATAGCCAATATTCTAAGAAAACAGTCTGATGCTCATTCTGTTCGTACTCGTGTTAAAGATGCAAAGCACCTAATAGATAAAATAATAAGAAAAACAATAAGAAAAAAGAAATTATATCCAGAATATAGAATTACAATTGATAACTATAAAAAAGAAATCACTGACTTAATAGGAATCCGAGTACTCCATTTATATAAAGACCAAGCAATTTTTATTGACAAATTCATTAGAGAGAATTGGGATTTAGTGGAGACACCTACAATTAACTATAGAGACGGTGACTTTACAAAAGAAGAATTAAAAGAAAATAAAGATTTTGATTTTAACGAACACCATGCTGGATACCGTTCTTGGCATTATTTAATTACGACAAATCTAACTAAACAGACTCTAATTAGTGAGATCCAAGTAAGAACAATCTTTGAGGAAGGATGGAGTGAAATTGACCATCAACTTAGATACCCCAACGACCTAGAAAATGGTCTAATAAAAGAGCAACTATTGGTGTTAAACAGAATTGCTGGAAGTGCTGATGAATTAGCAAATTCAATTCGTGAAACAAAAATCCAAACAAATAAATTAATTCAACAAAACAAACAAAGTGACGAGCTTATACAAGAGTTAAACTTAAAACTAGAACAGGTCCTTAAGGATAATGAAATTAAGGAAGCAGATAAAATAGAACTTCAACGAAAAATAAAAGATTTAGAGAGGTCTAGAACCTCAAGTAACAGTTTACTCGGACAACTTGTAGTTAGGAAGAGTCCTTTGGATATTGTCTATAACGATGATCTCTCTTTAAAAGCTAGCGCTAGCCCATATAGTATTGTGGCGGATTACGGTTCTTTTTTAACTGAAGATTCACTTAAAGTATCATCATATGATTCAGTTAAATTATCAGCAGATGCACTTAAAGTAAAAACTGAACCTATCACACCTTCCACAATTATAGTTAAGAATAACAAGGACTAATATTCGTTAAAATTACATTTAGTGCAAAAAAGGAGGTTCAATATGTCTTCTTCTATTGAAAAACAAAAACATGAAAAGAGATTAAGTCATCATATGAAAGAATTCCCTGATTATGTTATGGAATACATACAGGCTCAAAAAAGAAAATCTCGTTCCCCCTCTACCCTTTTAGGCTATCTACATGATTTTAAAAAATTCTTCGAATACCTGTTACGTGAAGGATTAACGGATGCCGAAATGATTAAGGATGTACCCTTTTCCACTTTAGAACATTTAAGAAAAAGTGAGTTGGAATATTACATTGATTATCTTCGTGAAGACGATATTGAAGTACGTAAAAATGTATTCAAAAAACGTTCAAAGGCAGCAATTAATCGAAATATCTCTGCTCTTACCTCCCTCTTCAATTACTTAACAACTGAGACTGAAAATGAAGAAGGTGAATGTTATTTTTATAGAAACGTAATGAGTAAAATACCATTAGAAACATCTAAGACAGAAACTTCGAATAGCCGATCAACAAAAATAAGCAAAAAAATCTTACATGACCAGTCTATTACAGGTTTGATTGAGTTTGTTCGCAATGAGTATGAAAAACAAGTGGATAAGATACAGAAAGAACGATTCCTTAAGAATAAAGAAAGAGATATTGCTATCCTATCTTTATTTCTTGGAACTGGTCTGAGAGTTAGCGAATTAGCTAGTCTAACGTTAGATGCAATTGATTATAACGAAGAACAAATTGATGTGGTAAGAAAAGGCGAAAAGGAAGATACTATTCAAATTCTTGCTGAAGCATTAATAGATTTAAAAGATTACCTTGAAGTTAGGAACAGCAAGTATAAGGCTACAGATAGTGATTACTATGTATTCGTTACCAATTATAATGGAACGGTTAAACCTATTTCCGTAAGAGCCATACAGAACTTAGTACAACGTTATACGAAGGCATATAATAAAGGGCAACGTCATTTAAGTCCACATAAACTGCGCCATTCATTTGCAGGAGAATATTTAAAAAATAGTGGCGGTAACATGATATTGTTACGAGATCAGCTGGGTCACAATTCTATTGAAACTACCTCTCTCTACACTAACCTTGACCGTAAAGAACATAAGAAGGTTATGAAGAATATAAGTGACTCAAGGAAACAGCATAATAATACTAATAAATCGGAAGAACAATAAGAATGAAAAAATTGTAATTTAAATTAAAGACAAAAAGTAATTAACCCCCGTTCTAAAATTAGGACGGGGGTTAAAGTATAATAACTGTGTAAAGTTATATTTTATTTTCTTCTTCAAACACTTTTATCGAGTATATATTAGATGTCTAATGCAGCTTCTAATTTGGCAAGCTCTTCACGTGCATTTTCAATATATAATAGGGCTTCCGCTAACTCATCTTTGCCTAACAAGTCACCAGTTGAAAATCCTGACATGATAGCAATTTGTTGATCAATAGACATATCAATATACATAAGAGAGTTTTCAAGCATTTCTCGTTGTTCTTCTGTAAATTTGTCTTTGTTTAGCGTAATGACCAAATTAATTGTACCTAAAGGGTAGTCTTTCAACCGTTTCAATTGCCCAACTGCCTCTTCTGCTGTTTCTTTAAAACTATCCATATCATCATCATCTAATCTCCTTTTAAGTGAAGAAAAATAAGTGTTAAAAAGAGAGCTACTTCCATCTTTAATATCACTACGGTCCAAGTAATAATCGAAATACTCTTCTAATCCAGCAATGTAAACATATTTTGGTGCATTTAATTCTGATTGAATTTCAACTAGTTGTTGGTTGGAAATATTTTCAATGTGGTTTTCTATTTGTTCTAATCCCTCAATAATGTGTTCAGAATTGTTAAATTGAATTCTCGCTTCTGAACCAATTGTCATTGCTAATACATTTAAGGAAGTTTTAAATTCCACAAAATCGTCAGATAATATATACCCACCATTTTTTAAAGGATGATTAATACTAGAAAACACTTCTAAAATATTTGCTCTTGCTTCTATACTATCTTCAAGGTATATATCTACCACTTTTTCCTCATTTTCCTCAACTCCACACCCTGTTAGTGCAAGTAACGAAAATAAAATCATTACAATCGTCTTCAATTATAAACCTCCTCTCAATGATGTATTTATTATATTTGTATATCTTAACTTAGTAGAAATTACTAGGAAAGAGGTATTTTATGGATTATCTTTAGTAGGTTACTTAATAAGATATTTTACCGTTCAGTTTTTCATTAATCTGGAGAATAAGCAAACTTGAACAAGAACATACATTCCCTTATAATAACCTTATACTATTGTCTAAGGAGTTTTGCTATATGTTACGTGACCGGGGTACAAAAAAATGGACAGCTATGATGATACCTGAGCATGTCGCTAAACTAAACGAGTTATATGATGAATTGAGTAAAATTGAACAACCTGAAATTGACCCTCAACAACTTGAAGAATTTGAGGTAATAATAGCTGAAGCTATGGAGGAGAATCAGGAGCTTGAACTATCCTATTGGAAAGAGGGAATAATTTATAACCTTGTTGGTTGTATTCATTATGTGGACCTTAATACAAAAAACTTAAGAGTTATTGATAACCAAGAGGAACGACACTTTGTTTCATTTAGTTCCCTAGTTGATTTGAGGATTAGATAACTAATTCTCCAGATAAAAAGTATAAAAACAGCAACCGAATTTAAAGATTCGATTGCTGTTTTATTTATAAGTTGCGTAAAAGAAAAATATAAAGAATTATTGTAAGAACAATGTTTAATATTCCTATAATAATTAAGTTTTTCCCTAAATCTGTTTTATATGGGTCGGTAGTAGATGTATAGATAGCCCCTACTATAATCCCGATAGATGGTAACAAAAGTGCTACTATGTATAGTAACAATGCTATAGAATTATCACTTCCAGTGTTGTTATCGCTTATCATAAAAGGTCTTTTTGATAATTTAGTACCTTTGGCCACAAAACTTCCACATTCCTTGCATTTATAGACGTTTTTTTCCACAGTCGCACCGCAATTAGCACATTCTTTTTTCTTTTCTACAATAGACTCTTTGCTATTAATGCTAGTATTTTTTAGTGATTCATTGCAGTTAGTACAATAAAACTTGTTAATAGGATTATGCGTCTCACAGTTTTGACATTGTTTATATTGTTGCATATCTTTACCGTCCCCTTTAGGTTATAGGTTATTATGCCTATTATATAACTACAAGTGAAAAGAAAATAGAGAAAATACAAAGGGTATAGTTCCAATATAAGTAAAATCAGTAATTTAGTTTGATTGTTTTCCAATAGCCTATTGACTATAAATAGTTTAAGAGTTAAAATAATATCATATAGTGTAAAATGTGTTTTATAATTAGTAAGAGGTGATTATATATGACTATGCTTATGCATTTAGCTGATTCAACTTTACAATATATAAGGGGTAAACAAACGGGTTTTTGGGGAATTATAGGCATTTTTTTAGCAATATGTATTGTAATTATGTGGAGCGATATTAAACCTGTCTTTGTAACTATTGGAATAACTCCATTACTAGACCAATTGGGTATCATTCATCCTGACGATCCTGGTGTTACTGGTTTTAAGATTTTTCTATTATTAATAGGAGTTCAAGTAGTTCTTTTTATATTTGGTTTTATTGCTATTACAATTTTTGCTATGGTAGGTGGAATATTTGACACTAAAGTAGGAGATTACCTTCAAATAGGGTGTGCGATTTTAGTGTTTTTGCCTATTCTTATCCCTATAGCTTTTTTATACGGATTGGCACAGATACCCCTGTACTTACATGATAGAAAACTTAAAAGACAGGACCCAGATGGATATGCTGAAAGAAAACGGTTAGAAAAAAATAAGAATGTGATTGACCAGCTAATAAGTGATGGATGTTCCGAGGAAGAAAGTAACATTCTCTCTTATGAAGATGGTTACGAGGAACTAGATCGATTGCCATCAAGAAAAGAATTTAACTTTCTTTATGGTATTGGTTATGATAGAGAAATCTATTTATTATTACCTCGTCCTCTGTCAGTTAAAGAGTGGTACTACGATAATATACTTTGTGAGAAATTAGATGTTGTTATATATAACCCTAATATCCATAAACCAATGACCGGTGGTTATTATGAACCAAAAAAATTTAGGATAAGCATTAATAATGAAAATAGAGAAGAAAAATTTGGTGAATATTTAGGTCACGATATTCCTATAATTCCTATAAATAAAATAGAATTTTTTATCGATCCTTCAAAAAGTAGTGACCTTTTTAACTTTAGTCAATATTATGCTAAGTCCCTATGCTATATAGAATATGTTAAATCCTTTCAAAGTCATTTTTTTACACTGAAAAATAATATAATACGAAAGTTGACTACAGTCGAAAATACAGATGAGGAATATAGCAACTTATATAACGAATTGGTTACTTTACACGCTTGTAATGAAGAGGACGTTCGGAAAGAATATGAAGAAGATATAACTGAAAAAGGGTGATTTTTTGAGTAAATCTGAGGACTTAATTGATTTATTAAAACCACATAAAAGTCATGTAACAACTGCAAGAGCTTGGGATAAATATGCAAAAGAAAACAACCTTCCACCTTCTATTACTATTATAAAGAAGTTTGATACTTGGAACAGCTTTAAAGAGATATTAAATGTAAAAAAGAGCGAACAAAAAGAATATCTAGGTTATAAGAAAGAAGAAGTGGAAGAAATCCTAAGAGTTCATGGAAAAAACCTAGAGAATCGATTTCAATGGGATGAATATGCGAAGGAGCATAAGTTACCGACTTATAAAACATTGAAAAAACACTTTACGTGGGAAGAAATTTTATCATATGCAGGTAAAACACTGATTGATATTGCAAATCAACATTACGAGGTCTTTTCCACTGCTAGTATTAAAAAGTGGGATGAATATGCAAGGGAACATGACCTACCCTCTGCTAGTAGTTTTATAAGGAAGTATGAGACATGGAAAAAAGCAAAAGTGAAAGTTCTAGCGAGTCGTAACCAAAAAACTTAGTAACTATTATAAAAAAGTGAAAGGAGCTTAATGAAGCCCCTTTCACTTTTATTTATCCTCGGGTATTGAATTATAAATGTCCCAAATAGAAGTTGTAATAAAGTATATTTCATCATTGGTGTGATGACTTGTTCCGGCTTTTTTAAAGGATAATTTTATGGTTATCTCTTCGCCATCTAAATAATACAGATAGACACGAGAAGTCTGAGTACTTGAATTAAAACGATTTGTTATTTCTTCATATCCCAATTTTTCAAGTAAACCGTTCCTTGATATTCTCGTCATAACTTCTCGAACTACTTCTTCCTTGTTGGGATTGTCAGAAAGAAATAAGTCCTGAGAGATAGTTTCGGCTCTAAAGGATTGTATAAATAAATCGGGGTCATTTAACAATATGGAAGCAAATAAAAATTCCACTACTCCTCTTTGTTCTCGGTAACGCTGAATAACTCGTTGGTCGTTATTTTCTAAAGAACCTACATCTAAATCTGAGGAATACACCCAGTTATAGACGGCTGCTTCTTGAGATACCACTCTTTCCATATCCTCACTTACAACTTCTTTTGCCAAGTTCAGGTCTATTAGTTCAACATCACCTTTTATAAAGTAGCTAAACGAAAGGATGGCAATAATGCCACCAATGGTAATCAGTAAACTCACCATTCTTATACTCAACTAACTTTTCCCCCTTAGAACGGAACATATAATACGGGATTTCGACTGTTCTTTTTATTTTGTGTCCAAACCCCTTCATGAATTTCAAAATGTAAATGTGGTCCCGTACTTCTACCGGTATTCCCCATATTACCGAGGAATTGTCCTTTAGAAACGGTTTGACCGTCTCTCACTGCACGATGAGTCATATGAGCATAAAGTGTCTCAAATTGTTTCCCTTCTATGTTGTGCCTTAGAATAACAGTATGGCCATAGGAACTAGAATAGTAAGACCTTGTAACAACACCATGGGCAACTGCAACGATAGGAACGTCTTCTTCACGCCCTCCCTTACCTATATCAATCCCAGCATGTAGCCTTCCCCATCTATACCCATATTCAGAAGTAACCTTTCCAGTTGTAGGACGCATAAAGTGACCATCGGTCATCGGAGGCATGTTGGAAGGTTGATATATAGCTGCATTTTTAAATTCTTCGGCTTTATTCATAACTTTATTAACATACCATTCAGCTCGATTATAGTTAAAAACAGCTTTTCGAGGGTCTTTCGCATAGCCACTTGCAGATAGGTAATTGGCGGCACTATGAATGGCATCAGCGATATTCCAAGGGTCAGCTTTACCATCTCCATTACCGTCAACTCCATAACCACGACCTGTAGCGATTACAGACAGGCTTGTTAAATCTATAGAACTGGGTACCCTTCCCCCACCTATATTGTATGTCCATCCAACCCAGGTTGCGGGAAGGAATTGCATGTGTCCAATCGCTCCTGCAGAAGAAATCATTGGTTGGTGAGTACTGAATTTTGTTTCAATATAATGTACAGCAGCTAGAGTAAACCAATCGACTCCAAATCGCGCTTCCGCACTCAGGTAATATTCCATAAACTCAGCGGGGACACCACCACCAGGTACAATAGTTCCGTTAAATCCGCCATAACCAAATCCAATACCTCCAAAACCACTCAACCATTCACTAAAATTTATTGTTCCTCCAATAAATTCGTATGTTGCTTCTACTAATTTTTTATCATTCAATCCAAAATTATAAGAATTTAAGATTTGGTCAAATGTAGAATAATCTGTAGTTGTATCCTCACTGGTTGTGAACCTTTGTCGTCTAGTTTGTGTTTTATGTTCTATTATTTTTTCTCGCGTTTTAGTAACAGTTACCTCTTCTTGAACCTGTATCATTTCTGTTCTAGTTCTTATTACTTCAACGTACTGACAGCACCTTTCGACAGGAACTTCAATAGTAACCATTCTATAGTATGGAAAATGTGGTAATGGTTGAGCTATTTGTGTAGGTACCAGTTCTATATATGGTCGTGGTTCAAAAGAACGATAGGGAACTTCTATTGGTGTAGGAACTAAAATAGTTTCTATAACATCGTATTCTTCTATTTCTATAGTTGTATCGATATGAGTACTCCAAGGTGTTGTAAATGGTGTATATGTGAATTGAGTATACCCATTCCAAAAATCAACATCTGTAAGCTTAGAAACCCAAATATCTTCTCTAGTAATGTCGCTCCAAGGTTCGCATACCCCGTCTGTACAAACTTGTGTCCGAGTTTCTCTCCACTCGTTAAAGTCATCGTATAAAAATTCTGGAGCTAAAGATGTAGCCATATTTCGAATTACTGCTTTTTCATCGTAGTCGGTTAACGCATCAATTTGTATAACGGCAGCAATAAGTTCTTCAGGAACCCGATACCTTACTTGAATAGAATCATTCATGTTTACTGTAGCGTTAGCTTGTTCAACGATGTAATTTCTTAGTTCTTGCTCTTCACTAGTATCTATTCCATTTCCCGTACCAAAAATTAGCGCAGACATTAGTACGACAATGACTATAACTAAAAGTACAAAGGCTATAATTAATAGTATTTTTAAACTAATGGCTCCAAATATAACACTAAGGACTTTAAGTAAAAGTGGTCCTAACTTTAACAGTGCTTTTCCCGCTAATTTTGCTCCATGTTTAAGTGCTTTTCTAGCAACTTTAAGACCTTTTTTCCTTATTTGACGCTTTACACGGTCTTCTATTACTTTTCTAACTTCCGACTTTTCGTTATCGTTGTGATTAGAATGCTGAGGGAGTGCCATTAGACAGTCCCTCCATAACCTTTGTGTCTTATGTTTTCAAATTCCTTTCTTCTAGTTGACCGTTTATTTCTTGGAGTTGGCATAAGGTCTTCAACATCTATAGAAGTGTGATAAGTTACAGTTTTATTATCTTGATCAAATGTTCCGTCCTTCACTAAGCGTCTATTTTTAACAGAGTAGTTGATAGTGCGTACTTCATTTTCATCTAATCTAGCATCTCCTGTTGAATATGGAGATACGCGGTATTCTTGTCCACTCTCAGGCTCTCTTGCGACCATGTAACTTCTCTTCTTTGTAACTACCATGCGAACGTCCTGGGTATTCCTAATAACATCATTAGTGTTATATTGGCCAGAATCAACTTGTTGATTGAGAGCTTGAACATCTTCTACAATATATGGATTCTTTTTAGTATTGTGGTTGGCTAAAAGACTAGTAGGGTTAACATTAATTTTACGATTAAGATTTATTTTTCCTCCCGCGCTATCTACTTTATAGGCAGGTGAATTGTGAATTAATGCACCATCTTGAACATCTAAATCTTGGTAGACAACTTCTCCACTTTTAAGTGAACTATCACCAGAACCATATCGAGAAACAATATTGGTTTTACCAGTCTTGTCCCTTACTTGAATATAAGATTGATTCCCTGTAGTAACAAGTTGAACGGCTCCTTTGGCTATTTGTTTGTTTCCTGAACCATCATCAACTGTTTGTGCAAGATGTTCTATGTCAGATACTTCCGCAATTTGTGAGTTTACTTGTTTGTTGTATGGATTAAATTTTGTGACAACGGATGCCGTTTTTTGGTATGCACCGACTCCACCAATTACACCAGTAGCAAATGCTGCTCCTGCAACAACATCTCTTTGTTTTTGAATAACATTTTCAGCTATATGAGGTGTCTTTAAAGAGACACCGACTTGGTTGACCGCTTCCTTGACCGTATTGGAAATAACAGCACCTGTTTTTAATAATGGTGTTCCCTCAGTACTTATTGTGGTAATACTGTCTTGGAAACCAATCGTTGCTCCCATTGCCCCCGCACTTATTGCTTTTCCAATTTTAGTATCCTTAACAAAATTGGCAATCTGGGGAACTCCAACTGCATTGAGAACACCGGAACCAACACCTGTTGCAACGGCCCCCGCTACTCGAAGTCCCTTATTTGAAATAATGGTTTTGTCGAGAGGGATATGTTGTGGCATTGATTGAGCAATTTCTTTTAAGTTTTGATTATATACTCCTGCACTTTGTTGTTCCCATTTAAGAGTTGCAGCTTTTTCTCCACCAGGCATATCTTTGTTGGCATCAATAAATAGTTTCTTTTGTTGCTCTGTTTTCATATTAGCAAGTTGAGTAGCAAGATAATCCGTATTCACATCATCTTTTGTATAAAGACTCTTTGCATTTACATTACCGCCCGCCTGTCTAGCTTGCTCAACATACGTTTTCTTTCCACCATGTTGCTTTTGGAATTCTACATCGATTTCCTGTTGTGATGCATTAGGGTTTGTAACACGGTAATTATTTGCAAAATCTTGTTTGTCAGCAAGATAAGCCTGTTCTCCAACTGTTTTTGCAAAATCTCCTTTTTTAATATAAGCATGTTGAGGATTCCCACCTGTCTGGATAAATTGCTTACGTTTAGAATCCACTGCCTGAGACCACGCTTGTTCCTTAGCTTGATTTCTTTCTTGTATCTGAGCTTCAGTAAGAGGTTTTGTAATTGGGTTATTTTTATCAAATTCCTCCATAAATTGTTTTTTGTTTTCATTTGCCCAGTTTTGAGTAAGTTGTTCGGCTGATTGACTTGAGAACTCTTTTCGTTTTGAGTCAACTGCTTGAGACCATGCTTTCTCTTTTGCCTGTGTACGTGCTTGATGCTCACCTTCACTCATGTTTTGTGTGACTGGATTTTTCTTATCATAGTCATCCATGAATTTTTGTTTGTTATCTTTAGCCCAGTTTTGAGTAAGTTGTTCAGGCGATACACCAGAAAATTCATTTCGTTTGTTTTCAAGCGCTTGAGACCATGCTTGTTCTTTTGCTTGATTTCTCTTTGCAAGTTCTTCCTTACTTAACGATTGATGTGGAGGATGCTTTTTATCATAGTCATCCATAAATTGTTGCTTATTATCTTTAGCCCAGTTTTCAGCCATCTCCCTTGCTTGGCTTTCGGAAACGGCATGACTCATGGTTGAAGCAGCATTATTTGCAATCTGTGAATACTGTTGTCTTTTGTTATCTAAAGCTTTGTTCCATGCTTCTTCCTTCTTTTTATTTCTTGCAATCATATCCCCTTCACTCATATCTGGAGTGATAGGATTTTGTTTGTCAAACTCATCCATGAATTGTTGTTTATTATCATTAGCCCAGTTTTTCGTTAAGTTCTCAGCTGTTGACTTTGCAAGGTCATTGGCATTTGCATAAGTACCATCATTCTTTTTGATACTTCCAATGGTGTCTTTAGCTTGTTGTTGAAATTCGCTCCTCTTTTTACTAACTTCTTTATCCCACATGGAATCAATAGAATTTTCATGAGCATCGGGGAATTTCTCTTTTGTCTTTTTATAAAAATCTTCTTTGTTTTCTGCTGCCCATTTATTCGTTGCACTATCAGCAATGGTATTAGCAAGTTTTTCGTCTGCTAAACTCTCCGCATTTAATGTGTCAGATCCATCTTTTATACCCTTTTTAAATCCATTCTTAATCCCATTTCCTACTAGCATTGCTCCTGCCGTTCCAACTCTTCCTGTAACACCACCGACGACTCCCCCACCTATAAATCCTATAGTGGAGCCCGCCATGCTTCCTACAGGACCCATGGTAGAACCAGCAATCGCTCCCGCTGCACCGAATACGGCTTTACCCATCTTACTTGTGATTTGACCAGCTTTGAGCATTTTTTCTGCTCTACTTGTTGTCCCTGTATCTGTTCCGGTATTTCCTGCTATCGTTTTCTTTGCATCTGCATCTGTTCCGTCACCGCCAGACCCATCTTTAGCATCTTTAGCACCTTTATAAGCGCCTTGAACAGCACCCATAACAGATTTATCACTTAACGCACCCTTTACACTACCGTAGACGCCAGCAAGTGCAGACATACCAAACAATGCCCCCGCTTTTGCTAAATTATTATGCATACCTCCACCCAGTCCAAAAAGTCCACGAATGGCTTCAGCAGTTGGAATAAATATAATGTAAAGGATAACGGATTCAATACCCGTTGAAGTAATAGCAAGTAATGCGACTATCCAGTACAAACACGCATGGATGGATTGAACAAAAACAGTACCTACAAACTCTTTTAGCCAACCCATTGTGATAGGTTTTGTTTGAGGAATTAAGTAAAATGCAACCATTAATGGTCCGAGAATCATAAAGATAAGAAGTGTTAATTTCCTCATTAAGTAGTAAAAGTTAGCCCATATGGAAAGACCAAGTAGACATAACCCAATAATAATCATTCCAAGAACATCGTCCCCTGGTTCTATGGTTGTAAACATTTCCATCATAGGGTTTGGGTTTGTAGCACCAAACATTCCCACTATAGCGTAGTTAATTGTAAATATAACAGAGTATAAGGTGTAGAGATTAAAGAACACCAATGCTACGATAACCAAGTCTTTTAAAAACTCGAAAACGTAAGTACGATTAGAAGGATTAATTCCCACGGATGCAATTCTCATTCCCGCTATTATGATTGCTATTAATATCGCAAAAACGGCGAGGGCTACAAATATGTTCATCCCAGGAATATAGATGTTCTCAATTTCTTCTACTGTGAATATTCCATATACTAAATTCTCATCCCCATTTTTACCAAATATCAGTTCTCGGAAAGTCCGAAACTCCATAAATGGAGCAACTATCCAGTGATAGAAAATAGGGAATAGTCCTTTAAATAAATCTGTTAATTTATCCAATCCAAACAATTAGTTCACCTCACCGTCGATTTAGTTGTTTTTTCCTTTTTAATAGTTCCTCAAGGACGGCTTGGTTTGATTCAATAAATGTTAACTCATCATCACTTGGGTCGGTTTGAAGCCATATTGAGGTTTTTCCTGTTCGAAGAATACCTTCCCCTTTGTCTGGGTTTCCAAATAAAATATCAATCTCCCCATCACTTAAATCAAAATTTTCTCTTACACGTTTTAAATCTATTTTGTTTTGTTGCATAAATAAGATGGTGAAGGTAGAGGATAAAATTCCTCTCGCTTTTGGGTTTTCAAGAATACGAACAAAGTCTTGTGTTGCCCAACATAATCCACAGTTTCTTTTTCTTGCTCTTCTTGCTACTTTCTCAAAGAATGACACAGTTTGTTCGTTATCAATAAACTGCCAAAGTTCATCAGCGTAGATATATTTTTTCTTGGTAGCATTTTCAGGATTTTTCGCAAAGTACTCCCATAAATAGTTAAGAATAACGTGATAGGCAATCGGTCGTAAGAATCCTTCTTCCATATCACTAATGTTGAAATTGACTAGACGTGAAGATGCTAATGAATGGCTAACTCCTTTACCAAAGTAAGTTTGGCCATCAAAAATGGGCTTACTTCCATCCCGAAGGAATGGTTTAATTGAAGCTATTAATCTAGCTGCTCTTTTTTCTTTTATAAAATTTTCGGTAAGGTACGCATATATATCGCTTATCGTTGGTTCAGGTTTCCTCACCTTTGATTGAATAATTTGCCCGTCAACTTCCCCAACAGATTCCTGATACAAGGAATCTGGATGAGAAGTTATACCTAATGCTGAAAATACAGAGCCAATCGCTTCTTCTAAGTAGTTTCTTTCAAAAACGGTTAAGCCTTCCTCTTCTCCATTTTTTCCTCGAATGATAATGTCAAAGAAACCAAGAATTTCATTTTGCTTTTCACGAAGAGGAACAAATCGAATATACTTCTTTTCGTTCTTAATAAAGACAAGTTTTTCGTCAGAATCTTCTAGCCATTCCATTTCTTCATCGTCTTCATCAAGAAGGATATCCGTTGCACTTACAGCACAAGGATTGATACAAATGTCTTCTTCTTCACTAATGTTTAAGTTAATGCCACCTAACCTTTTGGTCAGTGACTTAAACTCCCCTTCTGGGTCCACAATAGCAGCCCATACATTTGCTCCACTTTTTTCTCTTGCTATCTTTAACTTCATCGCTAAACTTTTTCCTGAACCGGGAATACCCGTTATCCCCATATTGTAGTTTTGTGGGCGATATTCTTCATTTCCAAAACTATTGATGAATTCAAGTTGGCCTGTAATTTTATTTTTTCCAATAGGAATGCCACCAGTGTATTTACCGCTACCACTTATAAAAGGAGAAAAAGTAGTAAGAGCACGACGGTCAATATTACGAAGAGAATCCTTAATTTCATTTTTACCAATAGGTAATGCACTTCTAAATCCTTTTTTAACACGACTCCATGTAGGTGCGATCTTAAAAAATTGTCCTGCCATTTCATCTTCAACTGCTTCACAGTAATGGTTAAGTTCTTTTTCACTTGAACCATATAAGATCCCTAATGTTGATACAGAGTAGGTGTCATTTTCAGAGAATTGAATTTCACCCATAAGTTGTTCAGTATCAAAAATTTTAGTTTCTAACTCTTTTATTTGGTCAATGTTGCCTCGCTTTTTCTGAAACGTAAGGTTTGACTCAAGCATTGTCAATTGATTTTGTAGTTGGCGAATAGCATCCGTTTTTGTTACCTTATGTACATCAAATAACATATCTGCTTCACCACTAGATGTAATCCCGTAAATCCAGTTCGTTTGCATTTTGCGTGGGTATCCGTCTCTTGGTATATAGAATGGTCTAAAGTAGGTCTTTGTCCCAAGTGATTGTTTAAGAACACCATGATCTTCGGAATTGATCGTTAACCCATCTGGAGCGATAACATCCCACATCGTTGGTTTTTTTATTTCATTTTCTTCAACGTTCTCTTCTTCAGTAATAGTTTGTACAATGCTATCTTCGGTTTCATTAACTTGCTTGTTCTTTTTGTTTTTCTTCTTCTTTAGAAAATTCAAGATCAATGCCCTCCTTTACTAGTTCAATTCTTGTGTCATCTTGGTCAGCGGTAACATAGACTGCAAGCATTTCTTGTAGACCTATATCTTTAAAACGGTTTTTAACAGCTTTTCTTCTATTAAACGCATGGTAAAGCACTTCTGATATGCCCTCGCTAGTTAGCAATTGGACATTCATTCGAGCTTTCCGAAGTTGACTTTTCGCTGTGTTGAATCTTCGGTATAATTCTGAAAATGCTTTGTCTACTATTTTTTCTTCAAGTTCTTCTTTATCGTCTGCTGTTATGGCATTTACTTTTACTTGATACGTGAACACAAGGTAACGTTTAGTTTCGTATCGTGGAGAAATTTGTTGCCATTTTGTAAGTTCGTCAACCATTGATTTTCCATACTCAATTGCATTATCATGTAAATCTTCCGACTCAATCATGTTTTTTCTCATTTCCTCAATCGGTTCTGAAAGGTCAATGTATCGGTTCTGTAAATAAAACTGAAAATGGTAATTGGTTTGTGCTAACCATCTCTCAAACGTAACATCGATGGCTTCTTGCTCTTCCTGACTTAAGAGGAAGTAGTTTACTGGTTCGACTTCAGCTAATAGAACAAACTTATTATCCTTATATCGAATCATATGGTTATTAATCTCTTTGACATCATGAAAAAAGTCTTCAAAGACATTTGGTTCTTGGTCAAGAGGGATATTATGTTTATTTTTCTTTTCCTTTTTAGCAGAAAATTTAGTTTCGCCTATATCCTTTTTTTCCTTCCAAGGAAGGATGGGTTCCTTCATAATGAGCCTTGCCCCAATGTAAATGATTAGGCCAAAGGTACCCATGATGATGATATCCATCATATTAATCCCTCCAATCTAAATTTATTTTGGCCCCTTTCGCCAAACACCTATTTGATTTTTGTAACCCATCTTAATGATGAGATAATGGTCTAAATGTAAGTTGTGCTTTGACATCTTAACAAAAGCTAAAAGTGCTGTTATGGTTGCTACGGGGATCGCTGCTACTAAACACATAATGATGCTTATCATAAAGTTTGGTCCGAGATTGTACACAGGTTCCATATATGCATAAATAATAGCCCCACCCACAATAAGGTAAATTAATTGTCTTTTCGAAATCATACCTAATATTGATTTCTGTTCACTTGACATATCTATGGGTACAGTCACCTTTCTCATAATTAGTAATCAACACCCTCCTTTATCTATAAATAGACCCCTCTATTACTAGAGGGGAATATTAATAAGTTCACTTACTTTGGTGTACTTGTATCTTCTATTAAGCGCCAAAACCAGCTATCCAACCCGCTATTGTGTGAGCCTTCATAATGACCCAACCACCTCCAAAGCAGCAAGCTAAACTAACTAGACCAGCTGTACGTCGTTGTGGGTTTCCATTAGACCCAGCTAGAAGCATACCTCCGATTATAAGCATGACAACTACGAAGAACCCACCAAGTGCCATAATGAAGTAAACAATGTTGTTTAAGTCATCATAAACTCCACTATTGTTAATGTTTCCATCAGGAGTAATATTGGCATGAGTCCAAGCGCCTGAATTGGCTAATGTTCCAGTAGTAACAAATGCAAAACTCATAACTAGGACACTTACGATTAAGATTACTTTGAGCAAGGATTTGTTTTTTTGCATTTTTCCACCTCCTTTAGGGATAAAAAAAGCCCCCGAAAAAATCACGAGAACAAATGTGAATAGAATTCACACGTTGCATGATTTTTTCGGGGGCATCCCGGTGTTATATTAACTTTAGATTAAAACTATATTATTATGTTAGTAGATTTTCCGTTATAATGCAACAAATATTTTCCTTTATTTATAATATATTTATACAAAAAAAGAACATCGGTTAAACTTAACGGATTCCGTTTTTGGACGGAAAATATAAATTTATGAACTAAATACTATATACGTAATTATAGATATATTCAAGATGATTAGTAAAAAATCTATCATTTTAAAATCAATAGATAATTTCCATTCATTTTTATATAAAAAATAAAAATTTATCACGAAGAAAATAATTGCAAAGAACATGGAAGAGTAAATATAATACCCATATATATAACCAAGATATACATATTTAAAAAAAGATAATTCATTTGGTATATCTATTGTTTTGTATAGAAAACAAATCAACGAAAAATGAAGAAACAAAGTCACAAAAAAAATGCGGTTTAATTTATTTATTATTTTCACCCCTTCATAATATATATTACATATTTTATATGTCTTTTATAAATGTAGTGAAATAAAGAAAAATGGAGTGCGATATTCTCTGCGAATTCGAACTCCAAAACACTTGTTTTTTGTCTTTTTTCTCTACCAAAACTGAACCTGTTAAGTCAAATTGATGTTCTCTTTATTTATGACTTATAGGTTTTTAGTAACCTATGCAGTTCCTCTGCATCATATGGTGTATGCTTTGCGACTTCACTAATAGACATTCCACTGTCTAATAAGCTCTTGGCTATTTGGAGCATTCCTGTAATTTGAGCATCTTCTAAGCGACTTCTCTCGTCAGAAAGGGCTTTTTCTCTTCGCTCATATTCCCTTCTTGTTTCAGGATCAGCACTTAACTTTAATAGCTTTTCTTCCGCTTTATTTAATATAATGTCCATACTGATTACCTCCCTCAACGCATTTTCATTAACATCTTCTTTCAAAAATATTAACCATCTATGGAAAGGATTATTCAAATTAGCATCCATTTCGTTAAATTTAGGAAGTTCAACGAAATGAATTTCTAATAAAGCCGTTAATAAATTTTTTGTGTTTGTTTCCTGTAGGGTATAGACTGAATGATACAACTCCCTTTGTAATTCATCCATTTTAAAATCTAGGATATTAATTGTTACTGTTTTTTGCAATGCTGAATAGTTACTACCAGATTCGAAATCTTCAACAAACAGTTTTGACCAATAAAATAGAGTTCTTGGAATCATATTCTTTTGATTTATGAGTTGTACTTCAATATTAAACTTTTCACCATTGGTTGATTTTGCTTTTATATCAAGAATACCCAGTTTCTCAATATCAGAAACTCTATCTAAATTTTCTTTTTCAATCCTCAAATCGACTATATCTGAACCTAAGATTGAATTTAAGAAACCAATAAGAATTTCCTTATCATTTTCATCACCAAAAATCTTCTTAAACAAGAAATCATTTAAAGGATTTAACCTATTCATTTAACTCCTCCTGTTATCTATATAGTATCATCTTTTAAGAAACTTATCATTATAAAGAGTAGCCACCGAATAAACATATTGGGTGGCTAATGTTCTTAAATAATTGCGCATTCTTTTAGTACACTTCTCAACCAAAAAACAAACAAATAATAGTATTCGTATGTATTCCCTAGGTCCAGATTGGTCTTGGTTTCATTTGCATACTTCACTTCGTATCTAAAACCAATCTAATTGTAAAAAGGTCTCTTAATACATGCTTTTTTTCAAGGTTAACGAAAACTTTCTCTCCTGTTAAACGTTTAATGTATGACTATTGATTGTTAAATATTAGACTAATTCCTAATCCTTTTTCGATACGTCTTACAATAGACTGTACTCTATTTTGCTGCTTGTCTGATAAACTATATCCATTTCTTTGAAGGCTAACCATCTTGGAAATAAAGTCCCTCTCCCAATCGTTTCCCAGTTCAGGTTTTGATTTCAATAGATTATTTGTATATTCTAAAATAGTAGGCTGTTGTTTTTCATCAAATTTAAGCCTATCTTTCTTGTATTCTTTAATCATAGCCTTGTATAAAGAAACTGCCTCACGTATATCCTGAGCGAGTTCTGTGTCTATAATAAAGGGTGTGAGTTCTGTTGAAAGATAATAGGCGATATAGTTGTGGATCTCTTTTCCTTTAAGTGGAGGGAGTACATTTGCATGGATTTGATGATATTTCGTAGTTGAAAGACCTAATTGTTGTACAATTTCTAGTGAATTTAGCGTTTCAAAATAGTCATAGAGGGCAAAAGAGAAATGCTGATCGCCACTTTTATACTTTAATCGAAAAACTCCTGAACGGTGCATTTTGTATACTTCATCTTTTATCTTAGGGATCCAAACCTTATCGTATGGTTTATTTTTACGAAAAATATACTTATCATAAATCCAAAGCTGCCAAAGCTGGTGAGGGGTGTGTATCAAAGAATTATTTGGGGTAAATACATTAAAAACCCCTGGGAAATTATCATCATTAAAACCATGCTTCTTTAATAACCTTTCAAAAACTTCTTTTTCATTCTTGGTCATTTTTTCCTTAATAGATGCCAAGGTGATAGAATTTAAATCTGATAGATGCTGCTCCATTTTCTTTTCACGCAGATTAATAAATTCGGCATATTCCCGTTCACTTTTTTCCTGTTCCCTTAGATACTTCTCTTCTTGTTCTTTTTGTAGTTGTTCCTTCCTTTGCTCTTCTAGAAACCAAAGCTTAAAATCTTCTTTTATAGAATCTGTTCCAATATAGTTTTTATAGAGTTTCCCCTCTCTAAGTGGGTAAATCTCCTCTTCAAACTTTAATATAGTGTCTGAATGCCAGCCTTTAAATTTATGCTTATATAGCCCTCTTAAACGCTCTTCATCGGTATCTAAGAAAAGAACTACTCCTTTATTATCATAAATGGTTGAGGCTAGGGATACTAGTTGATGTTTTTCTGTATCTTCTTCACCGTTTGTTTTAGCATACTTGTGTACAGACTGGCCCAAAATCCAAAAATCCTGTATGCCAGCCTCTTTATAAAGTGCATGTCTTTCCTTCCAAACAGAGCCTTGAATTTTCGAACATTGCATTTCAAAAGCAATCTTTTTTCCACCTGAAAAAATTGCCATTACGTCAGCTCGTTGATTTGTTTCTTTAATCTTGTATTCAAATTCTACCCGCACATCTGAATAACGCTCCACCAACCAGTTGCGAATAAGCACTTTACCCCTTAAATGTTCTTCTGTCTCTGGCTCTGAATCATATGTACAATCAGGGCTATGTACATGTTTAAAATGTGCTGTTACTTGTTTTCCTGAAGCGAACCTAACAACAGATTTGCATTCAGGGCAAAAAATCATTTTTGACCTCGAAAGTATCCTTAGCTCTTCTTCAGCTGTGACTATGGGGTTTACTTTACTACCAAATTGATCAACTGCAACAAACATAACCTTTTCCTCCACTGAATAATATTAATCCTCTTGTTCTTTCTTTTTTACTGCGTTTTGGATCGATTCAAGGTCAATCTTTTATTCTCCCTAGCGTATAATCAACTTCACCTTCATTATTAGCATCGATTAATTTTATTTTTTCTCCATTTTCTAATACTCGATAATAACCTGTATCATCATGGTGAAAAGCCCCACCACAAGTCTCAATTAACTCTTGTCCATATGGAGTATTAAAGTTAAAAGGCTGTAGTCCCAATGCCTTCTCTGCATCGACTACAGCACACTCAATAAAATTAGCAGCCAGGCTTGCGCGCTGTGTTCCTAATATTTTAGCTAAATACTGCAACCGAAAATTTAGCATATTATCCAAAGATACCGAAAAACGTACAGGTTTTTGTTCGGCCAGGAATTTTTCCTCCATAATTTGATTAACATATTTTTTAATTTCACTCATTACATTTCCACCTTCCAGAAAAACAGATTGATTCTATTAATGAGATTTTATCAGAATCAAAATTGATTGTAAATGAGAATCTTTTTGTCTAATATCCTAATTGTTGATAGAATTATCAATACTTCACAGGTTGAGAACTTTAAACATTGCTAAGGGGAAAAATAATAATAAAGGATTCGAGAATTTAAATTGGAAAAAATCAAATTGTTGTATGAGCAAAAACTTTTAAATAGTAAACATATAAAAAAGCCCTCTACTCCTATTTTGGAATAGAGGGAAGAAAAAAATATATTAGTTTTTTATTCAAATTTTTCTTTACTAATCATACTAAAGACGCTTAGTTATACCAAAAAAATACAGAATAGTATAAAACTTTTTTTGAAGTATAGAACTTTTTTCAAGTCGGTCACAACCAACTTTTAAAATAACCTTTTAAACTGTGGCAATTTTCCTGAGAGGAATAAATCGTCAATTCCTTTCCCATCTTTTTCATTCCAGATTACCATATTAACATGGTACCCAAGGATTTTTAACCCTTTTACACATTCCATAAGGATTGCTCTCACTTTTACATTACTTACAACGTCAGCATCAAAACAAAGATTAATGTTTTGAACCCCCATATCCTTTAAAAGAGGAAGTGCTAATCTCCATGCGTTCACACCTGGAAGTGCAACAAACGTATCCCCCACTATTTGAATTTCTTCAGGATTAAATAGTTTTTCGATACAATCTGAAGCAATATCTGTTTTCATTCCACCTTCAGAAAGCCAAATGGTATTTGCCTTTAAAGCTGTTCCAGTTTCCCATGTAGCTAGTTTCTTTGTTGGTATAGAAATATGAATAGGAGCGGGATTACCTGAACCGGTACCTTTTGGTTTATTTGCTGAGCTTAGCCAGTAATAGCGGTTGCCCTTAGCCAACGTAACCCATCCTAATATATCATTTTCAATAGATACCATAGTGGTTTCTCCAAGTGTCATTTCTTTTTCCCATAATATTTCACCTTCATAATGTACTTGGACGATGTTAGGCTGCGTCTTTACTCTAGCTGTAAGACCTTGTTTCCTTTGTTTGACCTTAACATCATTTAGTGGTTTTTCAATTCGATATTGAAAACCTGTTATTTGATTGTACATATTCCTAAAAGGGATTAAAATACCTTCTGCTCCACTAACAGACCAATAGGGACCATACTTACCATTAGCTTCATAGAACCCAGGTATTCCGGTAAAATCATTCATATGGAGTTCTTCTTGAATGTCTCTAACGGTTTCCCAAGGTTTTGAAGGAAATGATTTATATTCTCGTATAAGTATCTGTCGATCATCCAGTTTCCTTTGGGATGACGTTAAATGTTCATAATGACTATCTTCTAAAGATAGACAATCCACGAAAGTTTGGTACACCTCGTGGAGTTCCATATCTCCCTTCTTTATCTCTCCTTCAAATTCTGTTACATGACTTGTATCAATTTTTCTTCTTTTCATCTCCCCTTTTAAAAAGTGGAGATAAGAAGGTAAGCTAGAATTTTTACTAAATGGCCTTTCGCTTGGAGTACGGATACAAGCAATTACATTTCCATCTTCATGCTGCATACATCCTCCTGTACTTCCACAAATAGGGCAAGCAATTCTATAAAATTCATACCATCCTTGTATTCTAGTTTTTCTCATATCTCTACTCAATTTTTTGCACCTCTCCTATGTTAAGTGTTAATTAGATACAATCCGAAAATCGTTTATTGTCTGTTGGAGGCATAACGGTTACGACTAAGAATTCATAACGTCCTTCTTCTAACAGAACAACTACAATAGGATTGTTGCTTTTATCTCTTCCTTCAATTACATATTTGAAACTATTGTTTTCAAATTGAATTTCTACTATGTTCCCTTTAAGAATTGCACTTACCATGTCTCCTTTTGTATAGCCTCGTTTATACATTCTATCTTTGGTATGTCTACCCATACGAATATAACCAACGCCAGCCATAAGTACCTTTTTGATTTCTTTCAACTTGTTTTGATTTTTCATCCTATTCACACCTCCATTCCCAAAAAACAAAAAAAGCGATCTTGGAATGCAGTAGATTATTTCACAAAAAAATTGTGTGTCTACCGATCCCAAAGACCGCTTATTGTTTGATTTTATTACCCGCTAACCTTAATTGGTTGCCATAGAAAAGTAAAATAAAACTTAATTTAGTTTTACTATAGCACCATTTTAATTATTTTATCAAGGTTTTAATCGAGGATAGGAATTGGGATACTTTTGATTGAGCCCATGTTCGTTTATATTCGGTATAGTTCTTTTTCAATAAGTCCTTTGCGATAGGGTCAAATACATCAATTAAAATATCACTTGCGTCCTCCTGAAGGATCATTGGCTTGTCTTTTTTATAACTTCGATATACTTCTTGGGATAGATCAGGTATTTTTGAAATGATTGGATAGTTCATTGCTCCGAGAATGTCTTTCTTTTTGGTAAAGGGATAATGTTTAACAAATAGTAGTTTTGCCGTCATATTGTGTTCTTCTACCAACTGGTTAATGTAATTTCCCCACGATATGATTTGATGATAAGAGCCGTCAACAAGAATCCATAGTTCATCTATAAGAGCTAATGTGTCCTTTGTATACTGTTTCATATCACCAGTAGGCAAATCGACCAGAATTAATTCATAGTCTTTTTTCATTTTGGAGTATGCAGCCTGTGTGACAGGTCCTTGCCAATCAAACGATTCCATATCCTTTTCATTTAAAGGAAACCAAGCTACGTTATGATAATGCCATACAATGTCTTTCAATGGAGTTTCCTCAATCATATGTAGGTAAGACAATTTCTCTACTTCTTTGTGTTTAGGGTTGTACTGTTTCAGTAGAGTTTTGATAAGTTGATAACTTGTAGGACTTTCTATAACAGCAGTGTCCATTTTAAAGTGATGGCCAAAAAAGATAGCAAAATTCATGATGAAAGTGGTAACTCCCATACGATGAAGTGGGGACCAAACTCCAATAACTTTATGGTTCTCTCTGGGTATGTCAGGGAATCTTTCTTTTTCTCTAATTGTTTTTATTCGTTTCATGATAGAACTTATATCCTCGTCTTCGTATTCTGAGAGTTCTATAGTGTTACAATCATTCTTTATCTTTTCTGTAACCTCGGTATCCATTAATGGTGGATAAGGGTCAACAGTTACAGGTTCCGACTCATTAATAATGTCATTCTCGTCTTCTGATACAAGAGGACTATCTTTTTTATCCTTTTTTTGCTCCTCTTTGCTGTCTGGAGAATCTGTTTGCTCGGTTTTCTTTTTTTCTTCGGTTTCCTTTTTTTCTATTGTAGTCTTCTTTTTTTCTTCTACTTGTGTTTTTTCAAATGCCGGTTTCCCTTGTGAAATATTTGGATTGGCTTGCTGCTCAAATTTAAGCCAAGTTACAACAGAACTTGCCGAATGGAATATAGTCATGTTCTGTTTAGAAATAGGTTTTTTTGTGTTTTGATTTAGATTGGGATTGATATACCATATTTGACCTTTCACATTGTCTAAATGAACAGAATCGGTTTCTTTTAAGGTCTCATAATCGGTTACTAACAAATAAAAATCATGCTGTATTTTTTTCTTAATCTCTTCACTAGTTATTTCAATAGGTGTTATATCTTTATATTTGTGTGTTAGTTCATCCCTTAAAAAATGCAAATCTTGTTTATTAGAGAGCGCTAAATAAGTCTTGTGCATCAATCTCCTTCTCCTGTCGCAGATAATTATTAATTTTGTCTCTCAAACTATCGGTAAAAGGGTATTTATAATTTTCTATTTGACCAATATAACTCGTAGAAACACCTAAATCCTTTGCTATTTGATATTGACTCTTCCCTAACCGTTTTCTTAGTATGATTAAACGTTCTACATCATCTTCTAGAGATAAGATATCTTCAAATTTAGTAAACGTCATACAAATCACCTGTCCTTTATAAAAATTCCTGTATGCAATAAAAAAACCGCAACAAGCCCCATGATACGGGAACTGTTAGCGGTTTTCGCTGAATATTTTTTAATTTGTAATGGTTTCTTTATTATAGCACACATTATTTCCTTTAAAAAAGGTTTTAAAGGAAAACAATGTTATATTTTTTAGTTGAGCCTTTCAATAGATTGGTTTATACTTATGGTAGATTCATTTTTTTAGTTATTTTTGGCAACCCTCGTGGTTAGCGGGAATTAGTAAACATTTAAAACGAAACCTTTGTGGTTTATGGAAATAGTAGATGCCAGTAGTGTGTCTTTATTCTATAAAACTTCAAAGGTTTTTTTGTGTTTTCATAACTAAATTATGAATTCAAAACTTTTTGAAAGGGTGGTATATGTGGAAAAATATTGTAGAGGTGTTAGATTATCTAAAGAGGAAATTAAAGCGGAACTTATTAAGCCGTTTCCTCCTGAAGAAATTGAATGGCGTGTATTAAGATGTTGGAAGTCACAAAACGGACAGTGGGCTGTTGTATGTCCTTACGTATCTAATCGGGCAATTATGAATCGATTAGATGATATCTTCGGTATTGATGGCTGGGAAAACGAAATAAAGGAAATTCATAGTGGAATTATGTGTGGACTTACCATTTTTATGAATAACCAGGCAATCACTAAATGGGATGGTGCTGATACTACGAATATTGAATCTACCAAAGGTGGGATTTCTAATGCCATGAAACGTTGTGCGGTTCAATTTGGTATTGGGCGCTACCTTTACTATTTAGAAGAATTTCGTGTACAGGTTCACCCAGATAGGAATGCAGGTCCTTATTATGTGAAGGATAAAAGTGGAGTGCAAGGATATTGGAAATCACCTCGCCTTCCAGAATGGGCTATTCCAGAATCTTATCGTGGTTCTACTGAAGAGGAACAAAAATCCCAAAATACAGGGAAAGGCAACAACACAAAAGAGGAGCAAATCAATAAAGTACTTAATGAGATTCGTAAAATGGAACGTATCGTTGGATTGGCTAATTCACCACAATATATTACTAGAATTTTTAATAAGCGCAATCCTAACTATACGATTTCTAATCCTGAACAAATTCAAACGGCCCCATACACTGAGTTGGTCAATTATTACAAGGTTTTACGTCCAGTTGGAAATCTTTGTCTCATCGGAAAAGATAACAACTTGCAAGTATCAGACCTACTTTCGTATGTGAGTCAATGTAAAGGTGGACAAACATTTACGAACATATTCTCTTTGTTCTTTACTATCACAAATGAAGATGTCAAGAGAGTGGTTCAAATGATTACAAACAATACAAGACAAGGGAATGGTTCTTACCATTCTGCTTAATTCTTGAGAGAAGCACAATAGAAGGGTAACTCCCCTCTTTTGTGCTTTTTATTTTAACAAAAAAACAAACATTTGGGAGGATTTTAAAATGAAATTTGAAATTACTAAGGACATTATTGTTGGAGCATTTAACAAAGTCGTAAAGGTCGTTAAAAATAACACCCATATTCCAATTTTACAAGGGATACTTGTTGAAGTCTCGTTTGATGAAATTAAGATAACGGGTTCTGATTCAAGAGAAACTGTCGTAACAAAAATTGTTGTTGATGGGGAGAATGTAAAAGTAATGGAAGAAGGTAATACGGTTTTTCCAAGACAAATTGCTGAAATTGTTAAGAAGTCGGGTAGTTCTGTTGCATTTTCACTTGAAAACTTCACAAATACAATTACGTCTGGAAAAAGTGAATTTAAGCTTAATAGTTTTGATCCAAAAGAGTATCCTCGTTTTCCTGATATTGAACTAAGGCAACCTAACTTAGTTGTTACAGGAGAACAATTCAAAGATATGGTTCGTAAGACGGTGTTCGCTGCTAGTAAAAGTGATACAAGACCTGTTTTAACCGGTGTATTAATGGAAATTCAAGAAGATTGTATTGAGTTAGTGTGTACAGATAGTCACAGGTTGGCTATGGTCACACAAAAAGCTGTTTCACCTGTACCAATGCAATTGATTGTTTCAGCTGATTCACTGGCCAATGCAAGTAAGGTCTTTGATATGGATAAAGATGTGGAATTGTTTACAATAAGTGAAAGTCAGCATGTATTGTTGCGAAATGGAGAGACGATTTTTCTCTCTCGCTTATTGGATGGGAATTTCCCTCAAATAAAACAAGCGATTCCAAAGAAATTTGCCAATGTTGTTAAAATAAATCGCAACGATCTACTTAATGGCTTTGAGCTTATAAGGGGCATCGCGAATATTGCAGACAACGAAACAAAAGGTGTTGCCAAACTACATGTAAATGGTGTCGCTTCCCTATCTTCTTATGAAGCACAAACAGGGAAAGGGAAAGTTGATATTGTTTATGATGAAGTGATTGGGGATGAACCAGAGTTTACAATATCTTGTTCCATTGCCTATGTGATTGATTCTTTGAAATCACTTGATAGTGGAACAGTCGATATTTGTTACAATGACCCATTACAGCCAATCATTATTGCTCCTTCGGAGGAAAGTGATTTTAAAGAGGTTCAACTCTTGGCTGCTGTTAGGGCATCAAATTAATACATTTATTGATAAAGAGAGTTTGTAGTATTCCCTACAACTCTCTTTTCTTTAAGGAGGACAAGATGTTATTTGATATTAAAGCATTTGAAAGCAACCTTAAACAAAAAGATAGGAAAAGTCAGAATCCAGAGAATATAAGTACTGGTATTTCAAATGTAATACGTCATGTTTGGGACCAAGAAACGGTTACTTTCATAGACTTTGACTCTTTTTCTTACCAGGATTGTGTATTTGCTCTTGAAGCTATGGAATCAATTGCCCTCACTCCTATTGATGAGGGAGAGGAAGTTTTTCTATGTGATCCTGATAATCCTTTTACGGTTTATAACAGTTTAGGAGAAGTCATTTATACATTACGTAATACAGACAAGAGGCATTATCAAAAGAAAGAGGAACCGTCTATGTTCCTTTAAGGAGGTCTATTTATGCACATTGATGTTCATGACCAAACATCCTATGAACACTCCATTAGCAATTTAGCAGCACTTAAACTAATACATGATGAGGGTGTCGATGTTACTAAGATTTGTACTCATTTCATGGTCCACGTAAACACACACATGGACGCCGGGTATGACATATTGGTAGCGGGTGTAAATGAATTGTTTCAATCTGCAGAGATTTATGATAGTGAAATTGAGGATGAGGATGACTATAAAGAACTCGTAGAAGATGGGTTAGGTGACTCTACTCTTATCATTAAGGATTCATTATTTGAACGAGTACTTAACGGAATTTTTGGGGAAGAATTTGAAACTATTTTGACCAAAAGTGGACATGCCTTGGAGTATTCAGATTGTGAATTTCGCCCTCTACCATTAGGTAATGGGATTGCGGTCTTGATGACGTATCCAGGAATGATTCATGAATTGGTTAAAGAGATAATTTCATTAAAACATCATGCGATTAAGTTTGATTATCGTGCGAAGGAGATGAACAGTGATGGAGTTTCATATCAAAATCACAAACGAACTGCGTAATTTTAATGATTATGTTGAAGTTACACAAATAGCAGGTAATGTGACTGTGGATGTTTATAGAATGACACTACAAGACCTTATGCGTTCAATTAACAGTTCTATAACTGCGGGCATTAAGAGCGAGACGCCTTTCTTACCAAAGAATTGTGTCAAACTGCTCACAACTTCAAGTGGTTATATGGCTTTGATTGAGATACCTAAACGTATATGGAAAGTGCAATATGATAAAACGACAATGAATGTAGGATTTCCACGACTGTTAATTCAATACGTGGTTGATGATAATATCGTAAGGTCTATGAAGGTCGTAGCATTAAAGGAGAAAGGTGCTGTTAGTAAAAACACTACATTATATTACTTTCCTTTTTCTAATGTACATCATTCGTCTGGTGAAGTATGTATGGGGTTTAACACCTTTCCTAAATTAGAAAGTTTATCAAACTTAGAGACTTTGCATTATTTATTTTTTGCCGCTCCATTTGGTGAAGATTATGGAGCCATATCGTTGGCCAAAAAATCTACTAAAGAGCTATTTCAGAGTTATGAAAATAAAGATTTTGATGATGAAATGTTACTACCCATGAACAGAGAGATAGAAACATTTTTCAACTTATCGGAGAACGAATAAAAAAACAAAAAACTGGAGGAAATTAAAATGACAATTGAACAAACAAATATTTTTTCACTATTTGGTATTGAGGATGAGTATGAGGTAAAGAAGAAAAAAGAGGAAGAAGAAAGAATGAAAAAAATAGCTGAAATGAAGAAAAAGGCAGAAGAAAACAAGTCTTCTTCAAGTGCTACCAAGCCAGCTGATACATTTGAAATCAATGAAAATACGACTGTATATTTTTATACCGAGGTTATTGCTGTTACAGATTACTTCACAGTTGAAGAATTAGTTAATGGATTACCAACTAAAAAGAAAGATAGTGATGAAATTGAGTACAAAAAGATAACAGAAGCGGAAGTAAAGAAGAGATTAAAGAAGGACTATCCTGTTCTTGAAACCGGAGCTAGTCTTGTTTATATTAAGAAGAAAAACATTATCTCTATCATTCTTCAAGCTAAGAAAAAAGGGATGAATGTAAATTGTACGAAAGAGTCTTCGGACTCTTTGCGTACATTCAGGAAAATTCCTTTTCAGTTGCTTCAGGAATTCATTTCTATTTCAAAGAAATTTTCAGTGGAACATGGTACAGAAGTTCATGCTGATATTTTTTATGATATAGAGCAAGAGTCTTTCTTTATGGATGTTCCAGAGCAAATTGCACAGGCATTATTTGTGGAAGTAACTGAACCGCTTGAAGTAACAGCATTGAAAACCATAGAGAGAAAATGTGTGAAGGTAATGGAAATTCACTCGGTGTGACTTGTTCCTAGACAAAGCGTTCAGAAATGGACAATAAAACTAGGAGGTTAAACAACAATGTTTAATCTAACTGTATGTTTGAATAAGTGGGGGCGGTTCCCACTATGATTGAAAATCGGCAATCATTCCCTAAAGCTACGACATGCGATTAGAGGGTTAATACTCTGATGGTATGAAGCTCGTTAAAGTGGCAGAAAAACGGACCTGAAAAGCGGTTAGTGAAGTATGCTGGGGGCTATAAAAACGATATGCCTACTTACCGGGAACTGTCGTATGAAAGGCTCGTAAATTTCGGAGATACCGAATCACAAGGTACTCACCTCTCAGAGAGGTTCATTCATGGATAGGAATACAGAGTGGTTCCCTATCTATACTACTCCTTTAAAGGATCAGTGTTCTGCGTCCCCCGATTAAGGACAAAAGAATGGATGACGGGTCAGAGACAGAGGCTAAGTCGTTATGTAAAGCTAAAACATACGGAACAAGTGAACCTTTGAAGGATGAGATTATTAATAATCTATGACTCCTAATTAGTAGGAAATGACTAATGAATCAAAGGGGCAGCAGCCTGTAGTAGTGTTGAAGCGTCTGTAATGGACGTGGAGCGAAGGGGCATAGTCATTATTTCAACAATCGAATTTATGTTCAAGAGTTGTGGAAGCCGTTGAGCAAACCTGACTAAAACCCATTAATAATGGCAAATATTCTTCGGAAGGAAGTGATGCCGGTGGTACAAAAATACAACTTACCTAAGTCTGAAAGTGAATTAAAAAATATTCTCGACTCTCTTTACAGTGATACGAAGGATACTATTCAAAATGGAAATAGGCCATGCTTTAAAGGTTTACTTGAAATTGCTTCTTCAGAAGCGACAATTCTTACAGCCATCCATAAAATCAAGGCAAATAAAGGTAGCGAAACAGCAGGCGTTGACGATATTACCATGTCAGACATACTGAAAAAGGATTATCGTGAGTTAATAGAAAACATACAAAAGTCCTTTTACAACTATAAACCCTCAGAGGTACGTAGGAAGTATATAGACAAACCCGGTAAGAAAGAAAAGCGTCCGTTGGGTATTCCCACTAACTTCGATAAGATTATTCAAGAATGTGTTAAAACGATAATTGAGCCTATCTTAGAAGCTCAATTCATTGACCATTCTTACGGATTCAGACCTTGGAGAAATCAACACATGGCTACGGAAAGAATTCAACAGATGGTCCACAAAGGTTACTACTGGATTATCGAAGGAGACATCTCCAAATTCTTTGATAATGTTAATCACAGAATTCTTATTGGTAAGCTCTATTCAATGGGTATCAAAGACCAAAGAGTTCTAATGATTATAAAAGCCATGTTGAAAGCTGGAATAATGGGGGAAACCAAGGTGAATGAAATTGGCACCCCTCAAGGTGGAGTTATATCTCCCCTTCTAGCAAATGTATATCTCCATAGTTTAGACCAATGGATAACCAGAGAATGGGAAGAAAAGAAAACCAGGTATAGCTATAAAGATAAAAATAAGAGGCTGGATGCTCTTCATTTGCGAAGTAATCAAAAACCAGCCTATTTTGTCAGATATGCTGACGACTGGGTTCTTATCACTAATAGTAAGGAAAACGCCCTGAAATGGAAATTTCGAATCAATAAATACCTTTCAAGTAATTTAAAGTTAAAGCTATCTGATGAAAAAACTCTAATAACTGATGTGCGTAAGAAGCCAATAAAGTTCTTAGGTTTCAACATCAAAGCTGTAAAGGGAAAATCAAAGAGAAAATATGTTACTATATCGTACCCGGATCCAGATAAACTCAAATCAAAGGTTAAGGATATATACATTGCTAGTAAGAAGCTAAAGAAATTCACCGAAGCCCCCTTACTTATGCACCAAATAAATATTGTTAATCAAAAGATTAGAGGTTTAATAGAATACTATGAAACTGCAAGTCATGTGAACATTGCTCTTAGAAAGTATGCTAACTCTCTCAACACTACTTCTTTGTATGCGCTAAAACGTTGGAACAGTAAAAGGATACCTGCTGATGAAACCTATAATCTCCCTTCAGTACATGGCGATTATAAAACGAAAATAGCTTCAATCAATCTATTTAATCATCAAGTAGGAATAACAAGACTTGATTTTGCTACATGGAAAAAGACCAAGTTAAAGAATCCGGAAGAAACACCATACAGTCCACGAGGTAGAGAATTACACATACAGAGAACGGGTAAAAAGCGTGCATTAGCAAGAGCCGATGAAGTGTTTTCATTACATCTCTCTAAACTAATATCACTAGGATTAACTGGAAAACTATACACTTTTGAATACTTTTTGAACAGGACATATGCCTACAATAGAGACAAAGGAAAATGTAGAGTGTGTGGACACGTAGTAACAAATTTTAATGTTCACACTCACCATATTAATCCTAGGCTAAACCCGAAAGTAGTAAACAGAGTGAGTAATCTAGCAACCGTTCATGAACAATGTCACATACACATCCATAGTAATGAAGAATTATCACACCTTGGTGCGAAGATTTATAAGAAAATAAAAGACTTTAGAGACAAGTTGAACAATTAAAATTCGATATATGAGTAATGATGGAACGCGGTATGAGGTGAAAGTCTCACGTACCGTGTGAACCGGGGGAAAGGTGAAGCGTACTGGGTAATGCCAACGTCAAAACCTACCTATCGGACCCGAAATGGGCAGTAGCTACCCCAATCCTCACAGATTGGGATGCTACATATCACCATACTATGTCCCCTACTCCATCTATGCAAGATGATATAAGTGAAAGAAACGAACTTTTATATGCAATAGTTGGCAGGGTTGATAAATTCTTTCCTGAAATTACGGTACGGACATTTAATGTCGCTAAGAATATTCATATTACACTTGATCCTTGTAACATTTTTGATAATCCTTTTGAAAATGTTGATTTGTCTTCGTATCCTTTACATAATGTGGAGGTACGTTAACAATGAAACCCATTGATTTATTAAAAGAATCATCTAAGGATATTATTTATCCTTACATTATACAAGTGGGTACTGGGGGAACAGGGTCTTTAATGGTACAGCATATCGCCCAGATGTTATCTACATTTAATATTAATGGTCAATATATTCTGGCTGATCCAGACATTATCGAAAGAAAGAATTTGAGAAATCAATTATTCCTTGAATCTGAAATTGGTAAAAGTAAGGCTGAAGTATTAGCTAATCGATATCGAACGGCTTACAATATTCAAATTGGTTCCTATACCAAAGGGTATGTGGAAGATGTCCAAACATTGAAATCTCTTTTTAAAACAGATTATTTGAATATTGGCTATACTAATTATGTATTATTTTTACCTGTCATTATAGGATGTGTCGATAACAATTTTACTAGGAAAATCCTGCACGAATTCTTTCAAACTTCTTCTCAAATTTTATATATTGATGTTGGGAATGATAGTGTGAACGTACCTCATGATTATGTGAATCGACCAAGGAATGAATGGACTAAAGAAGAAATAGATAATTATGAGAATACCGGTTGGACAGGTCAAGCTGTTTGCGGGTTAAAACTTAACCGAAAAACGCTTCTTCCTCCTGTCGCAGAAGTATTTCCAGATATTTTAGAAGATAATGATGAAATAGCTCCATCTCAGCTTTCTTGTTCTGAATTGTTAGCTTCAGACCCTCAAAGAAGTATAACAAATAAAATGGCAGCTATGTCAATGGGAGTTTTGTTAAATAAGTTTTTTGAAAGTAATACAATTAGTAAGCATAAAGTCTTTTTTCATGCAGAGGATGGGTTTATGAGAGCTCAATAAATAATATAGGAAAATATAAAGGATAAGGATTAATACTTGTAATCCCTATCCTTTATTGTATGTTTTAAATATCTTCAATTAACACTTTCAAATGTGCTACCATATGTTGAAATGGCGAAAAATCGTCTGCCCTTACAATTCTATCCATTAAAAGCATCCATCTAATTAAATTTCCTTTGCTCAATGTGACATCAAAAAGTGTAGTAACATTTTCTAACTTCTTTAATTCAGCGACTATTAACTTAATTGTTATTGTCAATGCTTTAATGTGGTTCTCATCATGTAATGGATTATTTTCCCTTATTGTAATCTGTTGATTTAGGTTTTCAGCAACTTCAATGATTTCTCTTATTTCATTCATGTTTACAACCTCTCCTATTAAAAATAGTTTAATATGATAAATAGACATTTACGCCCTCTAAACTTTTATGGAATTTTCAATTATTCAATAAATAAATTCCATATTACTTTTATAATAATGATAGTAAAGCAACCCAAAAACGTTTCACGACGTTTCACAAAAAATAAGATTATTCTGTCTACTTAGTGTTGCTCCCCTATAAACAATGTTCATTATTTGGATATTTATATACTTAATTTCTTGAGTTGCTAATAGTAAGGAGATTGCATCATGTGATAAGGTAAAATAGAACAATGCCCGAGATTTTTTTTTTGCAAATTTTTAAATAAAAAAGACCCTCTATATAATGAGGGTCGAAGAAAATTAAGGTGATGAAACAAAAGTTGAATAATTACGTTATTCTTGAACTAAAACATAGTAATCTTCCACAATGGAAAATCCAACTGCAACATTATATCTTGGAATATTATTGTTCTCCATAAAACGGGTTAATATATTTTCCAACAAAGGTTGACGGTCTAATTCATTAATTTCACGACTTAGACTTACATTAAGAATATATTGTTCTCCCATCTCTGTTTGTGCTTTGGCGATAAGGACCTCACCAGCTTTATTATCAATTTTATTAAGAGACGACCACCATGAAATTGTCCATATTTCTGATTCGCTATTAATAAAGTTTGATACCAAGTACAACTGAGGATTAATAAAAGTATATTCTTCTACGGGTGCTAACAAGCTTGTAAATGAAGGCTCATACTTTGGTATATCACGGTTAGTCCTTTCATCTTTTATTGCTTGTTTTGCTCCTAAACAAACGATATCAAAGGCTATTTCTCCTAAGATTGGAAGAACATCTTCATACTTCGTAACCGTCCATATTGTTAATTGGTGCATATCTTGACTTGTAATGGCATTTTCAAAGTTTTCACCAACTAGTTGACGAATAAGGTTTGGAATCTCTTCTGTTAAAAAACTCTCAGGTTGAGCTAACCACTCATCAGTAAGTTCTCCTTCAGGTAAAGCTAAATATTCTCGTATCATAAAATATCCATTGAAAAATTGACTTTTAACAGCTTGGAAGAACATCTCAGAAAAGAAACTTATTTCTGACTCATTGATTATCCAAGCTAATTTTTTGTGATAAAACTCATACATGATAGTGAATTGTTTATTGAAATTTTCATTGTTTTGAAAGTGAGACTCAAGTTTTTGTTTGGTATATTGGAAAATATCTTTTTGTTCGATTGTCATTATTCCACTTCCTCTTTTACATTTATTATGACTTCAGTAGTTTTTACAGTTTCTGTATCAGGAATGGTGTCTTTAATATCAAATGGAGGAGAAGTTTTATCATTGCTAAACTTCCATATACCATCTTCTCTTACAATTGTGGTTATATAATACTCTTCACCAAGGTTGGTATAAATCAATCTATAAAAATATCCTTCCCTCCGATTAGAATTAAGACCAACAGTTGAAATATCATATCCATGTTTTATGGTTGTTAATTCTTCAAACAGGGACTGAATGTTTGAATACACAACGATATTCCCTTCTCTATCGCTAGCCATACCTTCAAGAATTTCTTGCGAACCATAGTTTATATTAAATTTATAGAACTCTTCTGGACTTAATTCGAGGGTATAAAATCTGTACAGTTTTTCAGCAACAAATTGAGCGAACTCTTCTTCGTCTGTATATTGCTGCCTAACAGGTAGCTGTTCATCTTTAGCTATAAGCTCCCTTTCTTCAAGTTCTATTTCGCTTAATACTTCTTCAATTGGTCTTTCTAACTCTTGATACAGGTCAATTCTATCTTGATGTAATTGCTCTATTTCCTCTTGAACGGTTTCATTTTGGGCTTGGGTACTTTGGGCCTCTTTCAAAATTTTATCGCTACCACACCCGATTAAAAGGACGCTAATTGATACTACAATTCCAACTTTATATCTCATGATAATCCCCCTCTCTGCGAAGAGACTTGGATTAGTTTGTTCTTTTCATGATTGGTTAAAAAGTTTGCAATTTCTGTACTATTAATGCTTGAAACTTTAGATAAGGTATCTAGGAATAAGTTTGGTACTTCTGGTATCTTAATTTCATTTTTACCTGGTATGACTGTTTGTTCTAAACACTTTTCCATATGGTACGTAAGTGTTTTTAAAAGGTCTTTATGAATAGAGGAAGGGATGCCTATACTTTCAAGCTTTCGATTTCCAAAGAGATTAATACAAAGAATAATAGTACTGTATCCTACATATGTAGCACCTAGTTTTTTGCTAAATATTTTTTCTCTGTTCTTGTACCATTCTTGTGTAATTTTATATAAGTTTGTATCTAAGATGACCTCAAATTCTTCACTCTTTTCTTTTACACGGACGTACTCCCCTAAATTATTACTTTTTAAATAATTCAATAGGTATAATGCTTTTTCTTTTGTAAATGGAACAATTAATACCGGTTCCTTCTTTAACGGGCATAACTCCCCATTGCTTAGTAACGATGCGACAACCAAATCCTGTAAAGCAATATGTTCCCTTGCGTTCTTCACATTCATCTTTCCCTCCCAATAAAAAAAGCCCTAATAAGCATAGCTATTGCTACTGCTTATTAGGGCTTTTTCCCATTTTATTTAAATAGTTTAGTATTGTATAAATATTTTACTATGCCAAGTAATAACTTTTCAAGTAGTTTAATTGATATAAGTCTTATTAGTTTTAAAGTTTCACCTATATGTTATTAATATCATTATAGAAAACCTTTGGAAAATTCGAGAATTTGGTTTGCTTGATGTAAAATTTGTTGTCTTGATTAATCCAATACTATTAAGTATTCTTCAACTTTATAAGGTGTTTTCCCAATTTTCTTTGCTAATAGCTGCACGAGAGGAAGGATCATGATAGTAATTCTTATTAGGAATTCACTCTGTGGTTAAAAACCTTTAAAAATGTATCTAGTTACCAGTATCGTAGTACTAGGAAGTAAATGACTTAGTTTTGTTTATTGTTCTTCAAGTTCATCCAGTTTACTTGAATAAATTATGGTTACTAGAACGCCAGTTATCATAGTGAATGAGGTTGTTAATTTGAACTCTTTTTTCTCAATTCTCTTTTTCTAAAATAGGGGCTTTGGGGTAATTATCCGTAAAACTAAGAGATATTAGCGCGACGGGTTCAATATGAGGTGGCATATGAAGGCGCTCACGGACATTGAAGTTTTTATATAAAAACTTACCCACCCCATAGCAATTCCCTCAGCATAAGCATCTAACCACATATTTTGAATGCAACAGGCCACCGAGAGAATATCTGTTTCTGGAATCGAATTTCGTCCTAGTACGTGCCCTCCTCCCCTTGTTGGGTCACAGGTGACACAAATGGGTTACGGGAGCTTTTTTTAACCCCTCAAGTTTTAAGGATAAGAATTTTTTCTTCTTTTCATCCTCATAGCGAATAGCTAAAGCATAAATTTCTTTTTGAAAAGCCTTAGCAAGGCTATCTTTGACTTCTTGTAATTCGATAATAATAAAATCCCAAGGCTGCATGAACCCAACAGAAGGATCATGGTGACCTGCCAGTAATATATTTTTCAACTTTTCTTGTGGCAATGGTTTGCTATTAAATTCTCTAACCTCTCTTCTTTCAAAAATCGCTTTATAAACGCCATTCTTCTGTAACATTTCTAACAAGTTCTTCCCTCCTTCAATACAAAAATTCCCAGTTTTTTATTCAATATAATATTAGTGGCTGTAAAATATGAAAGCAAGACCAAAGTAAAATCTGCTTACTTAATATAACTGCCTCGTTTATGTTCGAAACTTCACAAACTCACCTAGAATTCAAAAACTTAATTGTGCGTACCTTTTAGACTTTAAGGTACATTTGTTTCAACTTTTGAGGGAAGACGATAACATTTATTCGGCTATTGCCTCCTATAGTTTCCGTAATGCTTTACACTAATATAGATATGATTTGAAGCACTACATACTATTGTATGCCAAGTGATTAAATCCATTGTAACAGATAATATATTCAATATTCTTTTAATTAATTGTATAATAGAACTACCGATGTACCTTTGACTTAAATGTGGGATCACTAATTTAGTGGAACCCTACCGTTAGTTTGAGGACATTGGGTTTTTTTATGGTTAAAAGTGATGTAAAATTATGTTGTGCAGTGACCCTTATAGTGATTCCGACTTACTGGAATGGGGCTATAAGTTAGACCTCTAATATTGATGTGAGGCACTCCACTTACACAATAAAACGGCACTGCACCCCAATTTAATAACCAAAATTCATTCCTGTATTTTTTACAGGATTTTTTTATTTATTAGGAGGAATTTTGAGGTTTTATGTCGTAATTTTTATTTTGTTTAAAAGACTATATTGGAGAAAACCAAAAGCAATATAATATTAAGCAGTTGAAACTCTACCGTTGGTTGGAGCTAGGAAACTAGACTCTTGTGTTAAATATGAGATTTAATATCTGGCGATATAATCCTGACATACTACAATGGGCACAAAGCTCTCACGGAAACTTGGATAGTCAGATATGTCATACTGCGACTGGGAGGAGAAATGATGAACACTACCATTACTCCATTTAGTTATGGAAATGACACGCATAACAGCCATAAAGGGCAGCGTAATTTTTATCAGTTTTATGTAGGTATTGATATTGGAGCGAGCTTTCACGTTGCATCCTGTATTCCATTTGATGCATTCTTAGATCCTAAAGGGATTGCTTGGAAAAGGACGAAGACAATGAAATTCAACTCCGATAGTGCTGGAATCGCTGAGTTTTTAAATGCTTTAAGAAGGATTGAAAAACAATTCTGTCTTACCAAAAAAGACTTTTTAATTCTTTTGGAACCAACAGGCGGACACTATTCTTATCTAATACAGCAAGTGTTATTAAATGAGGGTTATGAACTCTTTCAAGTTGAAAATAGAGCCGTTGGTGAGTTCCGTAAAAATAACTTAGGAATCTCTGAAAAAACTGATTCAATGGATGCCAAAGTAATGGCTTATATGGGGTGGCATAAGCAATTACATCCACATATGCAAGGTGTAACTCTTATTAGACCTCAATCAGTCCTTCAATCTTTATTTCGAACAGTAATGAGGGACAGATGGTATTTAAACGTCCAATTAACTCGACGTAAGAACCAGGTTCAACAGCTTTTAAAAGTCACTCATCCTGATTTAAATAAAGCTTTTAAGAGCCTATCTAGCACCTCTGTGTTGAAGTTAGTCTTAGAGTTCCCTACGGGACTTCATATGAAGGAAGCCACAGCAGAAGAGATATATAATTTTTTATTGAAAGCTGGTGCAAAAAGTGTGGCTAAACGAGCAGCTAACATATTAGCTAAAGTAATGCCTAACACTATTGCAGTTCCAGCTGAACATCTTGTCGAAAGACAAAAATGGGTTATAGAAGAAGCCCTACGTCTCGAAGAAAGCATCAAACTAATTGACAAAGAGATTCATAAACTTTTATGGGGTGACCCTGACAAAGGTTTAGATGCTCACCCATATACAGAAATCTTAATGTCCCTTCCTTTTGTGAGCGAAAACATCGCCTGTACACTGATTGGGGTCATAGGTGATGTTGAACGATTTAATACATATAAAGAGTTCAAGAAATATCTAGGTGTATCTTCGGAAAACAAGCAGTCAGGAACATCGGTAACTGGCACAAGACAGACATACAGCGGTGTTAGAGATGCCAGGAGAGTCCTTTATCAAATTGCTTTAATTATCCTAGCAAACGGGCAAAAACACCCTACCGTCTTCAAATTATACTATGACCGTAAGGTAAGTGAAGGAATGAACAAGAAAAAGGCAATTGGGCACTTATGCGGCAAAATAGCATCACTTATTTACACAGTCCTAAAAA